>NZ_LWGA01000816.1:0-4467 GCF_001635235.1 Oleiphilus sp. HI0117
AGCCTTTTACAAGCTCTGCGATGGTATCCAGGCGAGGATGTGTATTCTTTGAGGTAATACCGGGTAGCAGGTTCCAAACGTTATAGGTCAAAACCTTGAAGTTGTTATTGCTCTCTTCGCGCGTTTCTAGCTCAAAGTCGTTATCAATGACGTAGTGAATGTCATCACCTGAAACACGTGCGTATTCAGAACGATACGCTAGCGTAGAGGCCTTGCCATCGAAGTCTCGTGCAATCGTATGAATGTCACGATCATATTGCCAAGGGTCGTTCTCTGCAGACAACCACATGTAGCTGAAATTCCAATCCCTTGTGCATCAGTAATTGGGATATGGCGAATCCCCTTGTTACTCATAAGTTCCCTAGCATCCAACACTGAATGATGTTTACTTAGGGTGGTCACCTCTGTCGTCATAATATCTTCAAGACTAATCATTTAATGCTCCTGACTTAAATACGATTGTTTTGTTAGGAGCATAGTTCACTGCTATCAGAAGTGGCACTGTCAAATCCTTAGCGTTTGATATGGATCAATTTGAGCACCTTACATTTGATAGAGACCTTGATAGTGGCTGAACCTTAAATTCTCTCCTAAACTGAAAGCAAGGGATTGTCAGACAGTTTAAGCAAATAGAGAGGCAAGTATGAATAAGAAAGCTGGTCGACAAGCACAAGAACGAAGACGTTGTCATCGCTATGATTCATCTAATATTTCTATCACCTTGAAATCTCAATCATCCTCAGCACCAAGCGACAATAATAAATTGAACATAGTCGACTTTAATCGATATGGTCTCGCCCTATGCAGTGACCATAGTTTTAGAGTTGGCGATACATTGAGCTTGATGCTGTCTGACCAGTCAGGCCATGAGGTAAATGTAGAAGGTTTTGTTTGTAATCGCGCAACAAGTGATGAAGGGTTTCGTTGTGGATTACGCTTTGTTGAAAGCAATGCTCAAGGCCAAACTCTCATCACCGCTCTACTTGAAATGGAGCAAAAACTCGACAAGCTCGCATCTTAGAAAGCAAAAAAAAGCGTGCTTATTGACCCGCCACAGGTTCAATAAGCACGAAAAGAGGCATTACAAGTTCACTCACAACCAGGAACAACTTGCCTCTTGAAAAGGAGGTAGTCACTCATTAATAAGCAACCGGCCCTAAAAACTTACTGCTAGCATCAGCATGCAAATCAGGATTCGATGCAGACTGAACCTTAAAAGTGATGGCATTGTTAGCCGTCTTAATTACATCGGGTGATACTTCAACAGTTACAGGCACTTCCTTTAACTCTCCTGGCCCCGCTTCCACTGTGTTCACTGACATATTCAGCGCGATATCACCTTCAACTGACAGGCGGTAGCTCACTGGCGTCTCAAGCTTATTCACCAGTTTCAAGGTGTAGTTATTCTCAATCATCCCCATACCGTTTTCGTAATATAATGCACCCCGATCCCTTAACACTGAAAGCTCAGCTAAAGGCCGAGTGATCAGGAAGGATGAGAACACCCCAACAACCACCAGCATCAGAACACCATAGCCTATTGAACGGCTATCAATCATTTTCGGGCGCTCACCTTGTTCAAATTCTTTTTCAGAAGCGTAGCGAATTAGCCCGGTCTCATACTTAAGCTTGTTCATCACACTGTCGCAAGCATCCACACACAAGGCACAGCCAATGCATTCATACTGAAGACCATCACGAATATCGATACCGGTCGGGCAAACCTGCACACATAAACTGCAGTCGACACAGGCTCCCAGGCTCGACTTTGGCTGCGCCCGAGAAGGCTTGCCTCTCGGTTCTCCGCGCGCCTTGTCGTAGCCGACGATCATGGTATTCTCATTAAACATTACGGACTGAAAGCGTGCATAAGGGCACATATAGATACACACTTGCTCACGCATCCAACCAGCATTGATGTAGGTTGCTACCGTAAAAAAGCCAACCCAGAATATCGCCCACCCGCTGACAACAGACAGCGTAAAAACATCAGCAATCAATTCTCTAATCGGATAAAAATAACCAACAAAGGTAAGCCCGGTCGCAAAAGCTAATGCCAGCCAGCTTAAGTGCTTAGCGCTTTTCTTAATCAGTTTTTCAAGATCCCACTTGTTTTTATCCAACTTGATTCGCTTGTTTCGGCTTCCTTCAAACAAATCCTCAAGCCACATAAACATAAATGACCAAACCGTTTGCGGGCAACTATAGCCACACCAAACACGACCAAAAAGAGAGGTAATAAAGAACAGACCAAAGGCGCAAATAATTAATGCAAAAGCCAGTAAGGTAAAGTCCTGAGGCCAGAAGACGGCACCAAATAAATGAAATTTACGCTCACTCAAATCAAACAAGATAAGCGGTTTGCCATCATAATTTACCCAAGCTAGAACAAAGTACATTGCTAACAGCAAGGTAAGCGAACGCTTACGCACTGTTTGGAAAAAACCGGTGATCTTTCGAACATAAATCTTTTCACGCGAAGCATAAAGCTCATGTTCGACAGTCTTATCTTTCTGTTTCGCTTCACTATCAGAGACATCCACAACCGGGATAGTTGAAGTCATATAGCTACCTTTTGTTTGCCTCTCTTCAGGCTGATTAATTACTGACAATCAAAACACTTTAGAGAATTTATAGTTCAATTTAAGAAAACTATTGCAACACTTAGGCCAAGCACCTACAAAACAAATAAAGCTTTGTTTTTATTAAAAATTTACAGAGGAACAGGTGTTCAAAAGAAGGATTAAAAAACGACATTAAGACACGACATTTCGCCATAAAGCGATATATCGCGCCCACATTTAAATTTAGACAAACTAAACCTTAAGCACTAACACCAAGCTTTTTCATCTTGGAACGAAGGGTACTTGGTGGCAAATCAAGCAATTCAGCAGCTCCTTGCTTTCCCGCTATCATACCGCCAGTCTGTCTCAGCGCCTCTTTAATATGGTTTGCTTCCGCCTCTTTAAGCGTCACCAAGACGGCTGCATGGGAGTTTCTTCGTTTTTTAGGTGCAGAAGGGATGGGGGCAACATCAAGAATAGGTGGCGTACAAACAATCGCAGCCCGCTCGATGACGTTTTGAAGCTCTCTGATATTGCCAGGCCAATCATAATCACACAACTGCTGTAAGGCCGCTGGGGAAATATGCGTGAAATTTTTTGCTAACCTTAAATTCAGAGCATTCAGAATATGCTCTACAAGTAAAGGAATGTCCTCTTTTCGCTGGCGTAAACTAGGTGCCTGAATAGGAAAAACGCTAAGCCGATAATACAGGTCATTACGAAATTCACCCTGCTCTAGCATATCAGCCATATTACGATTGGTCGCGGCGATAACCCGAACATCAACATGCAAAGTTTCACTACTGCCTAAGCGTTCAAACTCTCCCTCCTGGAGAACCCTTAGCAATTTTACTTGAATATCCAAAGGCAGCTCGCCCACCTCATCAAGAAAAATTGTACCGCCATCAGCCAATTCAAAACGGCCAATGCGCTGTTTCACTGCGCCAGTAAAGGCCCCTTTTTCATGGCCAAACAACTCGCTTTCAACCAGGTTCGGCGCAATAGCACCACAGTTAACTTTTACTAAAGGACGGTCTCGACGACGGCTAGCGCCGTGAATAGACCTCGCGATCAACTCTTTACCCGTGCCGCTTTCCCCTTGAATTAATACAGACGAGTCGGTGGGTGCAACATGCTCGATCTGCGTATGAATCTGATCAAGAGCAGGCCCCTGGCCAATCATCTTGGCGTAGTTATGCTGAGACTGGATCTCATCCATCAGGTAGCGATTCTCGGCCTGTAATTGCTCCTTCAATTCTTCTACCTGACGCAGCGCAGACTTTAACTCCCGCTCTGAGCGTTTCCGTTCCGAGATATCCTTAAACACAATCACAGCACCGACTATCTCACCCTCATGCTCAATAGCTGTTGCGATATACTCTACAGGAAACTGCGAACCGTCTTTGCGCCAAAAAACCTCATTATCGACTTCACGCTGAACACCGTCTTTTACTGTTTGATAGACAGGGCAAGTATGCACTGGGTAATGACGACCATCTTCATGGGAATGATGATGAAACTCATGAACTATTTTGCCAATAAGGTCTTCTTCCAGCCACCCGGTCATTCGTTCGGCGGCTGGATTCACGAAAGTGGTTAAACCGTTTTTATCAAGACCGTAAACACCTTCACCAATAGACGTCAGGATAAGCTCGTAGCGTTTTTTCAGTGCATCCGATTCATTAGACATTTCGGTGAATGCCATAACTAGCCTCTCAACTTGCTCAAGTAGAAAGCTTAGGTTAACCCAATTCAAGCCAGCCGTCTTCAGTCCACTCAATAAAGCTCAATTGATCTAAAGCAAGGCTCGCCTCTAGCAAGCCTGATACGCTCATAGTTATTAAAAAACAGCTATAAACAAAGTAGTTATAAGCAAGATAGTCAGTAGTAAAATAACAACGAC
>NZ_LWGA01000817.1:0-5614 GCF_001635235.1 Oleiphilus sp. HI0117
TTCTGGTTAGTGGTCGCAATACGAGTTCCGAAACCGCTGCTTTGCGTACTAGCACTGCCAGAATCTGAGTCGGAGTCACTTGAGGAAGAGCTTCCTCCACTTGAGTTTTGAGTAATTTGTCCAGAGCTAACGCGCGTCTCACTATCGCCGTTTCGGTTTACATTCAGATAGTTTATTTGAAAGATCTGGGTACGAAGCCCGGCAGGGAAGACCTTTATAAGTCGGCCTGACTCCTCATATTCATAACCATAGATATCTTTGGCAATGCTCATCACTTCAGATACCGTTACATCCCTGAGTTGCAAGCTAATACTGCCACTAACATCAGGATGAACAACCATATTTTTATTTGTACCGTCTACAAGGCCGGCAAAGAAATCCCGTGCCGGAACATTGTTCACGCCAATATCAAAGCGCGGCTCAATTTTTCCTATTGCACTATTGTAATTACCAATTTGTGGCGTTAGTGCGTCAACAACAGCAAGCGGCACTTCTTCATTCGCATGGGGAGATAAAGGCTCATTCTGCTCATCAAGCGCCTCATCCAAGGTATCGTTTATCTGATCAACCGCCGACGTGGTGTTCGCGGTTGGTGTCTGGAGCAGCGCATTTTTATTCGCACAGGCAGATAGAATTAAGCACATACAAAATGCCAGTAAACTGTGGGCACCTTGTTTTGTTACTTGATACGAGCCTTTTGACCTTACCATGTTGTTCTCACTTCTGTACTTTTGAGCCTGCCACAATCATGTAGCTATAGGCTTTATATCGCAGACCAAACCTTAGCTTAGGCCCGCTTAAAGTTATTTTCGAATTTGTTTGATTTTATTGAGGTGCAAAACGACTTCTCTTCCGTCATACACCAACGAGACAGACTCCGACGAAATTCTTCTTACTTTCGCACCGGAAACAAAGTCTCCTTCATACACTTTTTTGCCATTGATCATTGCTCGGCGGTTATCCCCTGCGCTCATTATATAGTTGAGAGAGAAGTTCGGCATACGGCGCTTGGTTTTCGCGGCAGCCTTTCTCTTTTCCCCATACGGCGCTGTTGGGTCAGACAAGACCTCACCGCCAGGCAAACTATAAGTTTGTTTGGCGGACAGCGACAATGAAGCGCTTAAGCATAAGCCAAACACTAATACTAAAGAGCTCTTGTAAATTGTAGTTTTAAACACCGATCCAGTCCTCTTCCAGGCTCAGAGTACTGAGCTGAACTTTTATCGTCGCATTAGGGTACCGATCAACTTTATAACTCAGCATTCTCCAGTAAAAGCCGCTCAAGCTTTCTAATTGCTGTAAATATTCAACCGTCTGGAAATAAGTTCCTCGCAATTCCATTTCAAAGCCATGCGTAAATATAACCGCCTGAGGCTCTGCAGAAATGGCGCTATCATTAGTCTTATCTGATTCGTCTGTGGTACTCCCCAAACTCACGTTCAAGGGCTCTACCGGTAGATTTTTGGCACTTAGCAAGCTCAAGCCTTTGTAGTCAGATAAGACCTTTTTCATAAGGTTTGCCATATCTTCAGGCGCAACCAGGTTACTCATACGCTGCCCTATCTTTAAACGTAAGCCCTGCAGGCGCTCTTTTAATTGTTCTTGCTCTTGCCTTAGTGCTGCATTCGGGTCGTGAGCCAAAGCTGAAGTCAGCTCACTGAGCCGATTACTTTGCTCAACAGTTTCTTGTGTCAACGATGCTTTGTTGGCTAAGTTAGCTTTGTGCTTTTTTTCATAATCAGCGAAGCCTGTCTGCAGCCAAATAAAAGCAATGATCACCACAGCAGTACCCGCCATAATTGCCCGTTCTCTAAGGCTTAGGTCGGCTGTTTTATCACGTAGTTCGTACCATTTCTCAAGGTTCATTTCTGGCCTCCTTCTTGTTCTACAGAAGAACCAGCCGAGTCTTTAGCATAGTTGAGTATTGCTTCACTGCTATCAAGACGAGAAAGTAACACCTCAGGTGCTGCAGTGTGCTCTTCAGAGCGCAAAGAGAAATTCAACCAATGTCTCTTCCCTTCGTGTTTTTCAAGTTCAAACAATGTAAATGTACGCCCCAGGAGGCTGTCTTCCTGACGAAGCTTTTGCAAATACTCGGGCACCAAGTCACCGTTCAGGGTAATGCCTTCAATATGCATCTCCTTTCCTGAGGAGCCAATAATTATTGAGTTCAACCATAGTTTATCTAAGTTCTGGCGTGCAAGTGAGAGCAGAATATTAGAAAAGCCTTCATCATCTTTAACTACAACCGTATCTAGCATTTCGATCATTCGTTGACGAGCTTCAGCTTTAGCGTGCAAACGCTGATTAGCGGCGACTAATGACTCATCTTTTCTCATGCGTTTAGCTTTAACGCTTAGTGTTTCAAGGCGCTTTGCCATTTCTTCATTCTTTGATTTGATTACTTCAAGCTCTTGAGCTTCCTGCTTTAAGCTATGGCTAAGCCACAAGCTGACACCAATGAGCAAGAGCAAGGTGACAACAGGCAGAAGTATAATTTGTTCGAGTGGTAACTTTACGCGTTTTGGTTTGAAAGCGTCGGTATAGAGGTTTACTTGTTGCATATTGCTCTACCCCTCTCTCAATGCACTGGCGAGCGCGACAAAAGCTTGAATTTCTTCAAGGCCCAGATTTGCCTCGTCCTGCATAAACAAGGACATATCAAGCGGTTCGACTCTGGCGCCAATACTACCACCAAGCATATTTGCTAATGGCATATTGGGTGCAGGGCCCATCAGTGCAACCGTTTGCGGAGGAACTTGAGCCATCTGGCTTTCAAAGTAATCAAATGAGCGCTGGATTTCTAAAGATAATTGCTGAATAACCGAGTTTTGCTGCGCGACATCGTTCAGCGCTTGTAAAGAAAAGTCAAAATGCCTGGAAAAGTAAAGCGTGTCACCTTTAACCAACACAATCATTCCAGCACCGTGACGAAGATATAAAACCGCAACGGGTCTTTGATCATCATCTGCTAGTCGCAAGGCAATATTCCTAATCGCTAGCTCTGAGATCTCAATTGTTTCTAGTTCCAAACCAGACTTATTGACGAGATTCACGGTATCCTGGATTAAAGCTGACCGACTGGAAACAACATTCACCTGTTCCGGACGTCCTTTTAGGGCATCCTGAGGAAAATCATAGACATCCAGCACCGCATCGTTTACGTCATAGTCGAGTAGGTCTTTTAGCTTCCAGCGAACGGCATCGACGAGTTCACTCTCTTCAACTTTTGGCTTCTCGATAGGGTAAACTCGATACTGATCTGCCGGCAAAACGACGCGACAAGTTGCACCGTCGAGGCCATGCTCTTCAACAAGTGACTCCAGCACTGATACACGCTCTGCCGCATTGCACTCACGATAATCACACAATGTAATGAGCGCATTTTTGCCTTCATTTTTCGAAGCGACAGCAAGAGCTATACCGCTGGAGCGAACTTCCAGCCCTACTACTTGAGCTTTCGATTTCTTTTTAAATAGCGAAAACAAATACCTGCCCCTAGATCTAAATAAGCCCCTGAATCGGAGCGCCACCAGCCTTTTTAAAGCTTTTAGTTAGAATAGTTCAGTAAGTTACTGTTTGCAAAAGTTTTATACCACATAGAATTCAACATTAAGACCCAGACTCAGCAGCAGCGAATTTTAAAACTGTAAATGCAAAAATCCCCACCAAAGGCGGGGATTTTTTACTTACTCTGATGCCTGCACAAAATTTGCGGCATACATAAGAAGCTTAGAAGCAACTATTAAACAAGGTTTCGCCATTTAAGCCCTGCTTCTCAAGGATATCTCTGAGTCGCTTAAGTGCTTCAACCTGAATCTGACGAACTCGCTCGCGAGTTAGACCAATCTCTTTACCAACCTCTTCCAAGGTGCTCATACGGTAGCCACGAAGACCAAAGCGACGAGAAAGAACTTCTTGCTGCTTACCAGACAACTGATCCAACCAGCCATCAATGCTACCTTTAAGGTTACTATCCTGCAGCAACTCTGCAGGATCAGACGCTGACTCATCAGCAACTGTATCTAGTAATGATTTGTCGCTACTGCCGCCGATAGGCATATCAACAGAGGCAACACGCTCGTTCAAGCCCAACATGCGCTTAACATCAGCAACAGGCTTATCAAGCAAATCTGCAATTTCTTCTGGCGATGGCTCGTGATCAAGTTTTTGAGTCAACTCACGTGCAGCACGCAGATATAAATTCAGCTCTTTTACTACGTGAATAGGCAGACGAATTGTACGCGTCTGATTCATGATTGCGCGCTCAATAGTTTGGCGAATCCACCATGTTGCATAAGTAGAGAAGCGGAAACCACGTTCTGGGTCAAATTTCTCAACTGCGCGAATTAGGCCTAAATTACCCTCTTCAATCAGGTCAAGTAGAGTCAAACCACGATTAACATAGCGACGTGCGATCTTTACAACGAGTCGCAAGTTACTTTCAATCATTCTCTTACGCCCGGCCGCATCACCTTTCTGCGCCAAGCGAGCAAAATAAACTTCTTCTTCTGGGGATAAAAGCGGAGAAAATCCGATTTCATTCAAGTACATTTGTGTCGCATCAAGCTGACGGTATGACTGACTTTCTGATGAGCGACCGTCTATGCCTGTCTTCTTAGCTTTCTTTTTCGCGGTTATCGGAGTGACGACTGTCTCAGCCTCTTCCTCAAAACCCCAACTTTCAGTCGTTGTCTCTTCTGATTCAACGCCATCAATTTCTACTACATCGTCAAAGTACGCTTCTCTTTCTGCTGACATCTGTCTTGCCTCGCTTTTTATTGTTTGCTCATCAAGATCCTTGATGATGCAACCTAGCTGTTTAAATAAATACGCTACCAGCCTCGCAACTGGCATTTTTCCCTTTTAGGATAGTTTTATCTCGCAGGCAGATATTTCATTGGGTCAACCGGCTCACCATTGCGCCGAATTTCAAAATGAAGCATTACCTGTTTTGAGTCAGAGCTCCCCATCTCTGCGATCTTGCGACCTTTTATTATTTTTTGTCCTTCTTTAACTAGTATCCGCTGGTTATGTGCATAAGCGCTGAGGTAAGTTTCATTATGATTTATAATTACCAAGTTTCCGTAGCCTAACAAGCCATTGCCTGCATAAACTACTTCTCCATCAGCGGCCGCATATATTGGCGAACCCAAATTGCCGGTAATATCGACCCCCTTATTGAGAGTCGTACCCGCAGACTTCCCTTTGCTCATTCCACTTGAACGGGAAGTTCCTACAGAACCTTTTACAGAATACATGGCAAGTATCGGGCCAAGATGAGGCCACTGCCAATTTATGTTCTTGATGTGCTTGGTTTTTTTATCTCTTGTTACGTTTTTACCATTCTGCATAGTTTCTTTACGTTCTGTTACATTCCCTCTTCTCTTAGACCCTGATTTTGATATTTTCAAGTTCGATTTCTGTGAGTTTTTGCGACGTTCTAAATTTATTTTTTGCCCCGGCACAATCACATAGGGCGACTTTATTCCATTCTCTCTCGCCAACTCCTTCATCTCACGGCCATAGCGCCATGCGATGGCATATAAGGTATCTCCCTTACGTACAACATGCTGCCCAAAGTAGACTGGAGGGTTAAAGTTTTTATCTAGAT
>NZ_LWGA01000818.1:0-3527 GCF_001635235.1 Oleiphilus sp. HI0117
GAAACATTCCGCTCAATTAAAGCGACCTACTTTAGAATCGCGCTCGATTTTGTCGAAACTTATCACAACGATGCTTTGATGAATGGCTTGTCGCTGGATATTCATCAGGAAGAAAAAGCCGTCGAGCTTTTTGCTCACAACATCATGAAAGCTGGTGAAGCCTTCCTCGAGAAGCCGATGGATACCCCTTTCATTCCTAGTTGGAACAGAGTTATTAGCGCCAAGCCCGATATTCTCGAAAGACTATATGCAGCGGTGGAGGCTGACAATAAGGAGTTTTTCTCACAATGAACTCTATATACTCGGCTCTAGTCCAGCAAGCTCAACACTTGCTGGACGTTATTTATCATGACATCGAACTAAACGAGAGCACCGCCTCTCTAACAGATAGCGCGCTTAAGGAAATGAGGCTAGATACTAGCTGCCAGACACCAGGGGATCACCAGACATTATGGGATCAATCAACAACGTGCATGATTACTTATGGCGACACATTTCTTGTCGATGGGGAAAAACCTCTCCATACACTCAAGCACTTTCTTGACGAGCACTGTGAAAGCACCATTAATTCAGTTCATATCCTGCCTTTTTTCCCCTATAGCTCAGACGATGGCTTTGCGGTCATGGATTTTTCAAGCGTTAATGAAGCCTTAGGCGATTGGCCCGATATCCAGGACATCGCCAGCCACTATAAGCTTATGAGTGATCTGGTGATTAACCATTGCTCTAGCCGTAGTGTCTGGTTTCAGAACTTTATTAAAGCCGAAGGCCCTGGACACGATTACTTTTTTACCGAAGACCCGGAAACAGACCTAAGCGCTGTCGTTAGGCCCAGAACAAGCCCACTACTTAGAAAAACTGAAACGCCTTACGGCACGCAACACGTATGGTGTACCTTTAGTCATGATCAGGTCGACTTCGATTTCAGAAACCCTCGGGTATTACTGCAATTCATCAAGATCATTAGACACTACCTCGATATGGGCGTTCGAGTATTTCGCCTGGATGCTATTGCCTTTCTATGGAAGCGTGCCGGTACTAGCAGTATCAATCTGGAAGAAACACATAACGTCGTTCGCCTGCTTCGTTTGTTAATCGAACATGCTCAGCCCGATGCCATTATTATCACTGAGACTAACATTCCCAATAGAGAAAACTTGTCGTACTTTGGTAATGCTAACGAAGCGCATTGTGTTTATAACTTCGCTTTGCCCCCCTTATTGCTGAATACCTTAATCAGTGGGAACTGTCATCACTTGAAGCTGTGGCTGATGAGCATGCCTCCGGCACAGCACGGCACTTGCTATTTCAACTTCATTGCCTCTCATGACGGTATTGGCTTACGGCCAATTGAAGGAATTCTCAACGAAGATGAGGTACAAAATCTAGTAGAAACCATGCAAAGCTTCGGAGGACAAATCTCATGGCGAGCACTGGACAGCGTAGATGGTCGAAATACCGAAACGCCTTCTCGCAAACCATACGAAATCAATATCTCACTATTCGATGCGCTACAAGGCACGACAGAAGGAAAAGATCAATTCGGTATCGAACGTTTTCTCTGTGCACATACCATTATGTTTGGCTTAGAGGGCATTCCGGGTATTTATGTCCATAGCTTGCTAGCCACCCAAAACGACTATAAGCGAATGGAGAACACCGGCCATAATCGATCTATTAACAGACACCAGTGGGACTATACAGATTTAACTACGCAGCTTAACGAAAACACGCATCACCAGCGTGTCTTCAGCGAAATAAAACGTCTGCTAAAAATCCGACAACAACATGCTGCCTTTCACCCTAATGCAGTGCAATTCACTTTGCACCTGGGGGATAAAATATTCGCCTATTGGCGTCAGTCTCCAGACAGAAAGCAAAGCATTTTTTGTATATCGAACATCAGCAAGGAGTCACAGCAACTTGCGATAGCTGACATTAATCTGGTCGATACTCAAGCATGGTGCAACTTAATCAGTGGGCAAGAGCTTAGCAAAGCTGATAACACAATCGATTTAGCGCCTTATCAGACAATCTGGTTATCAAACCTCTGTGCTCTCTAGCCCGGCTAAATCAACTCGCCTCCTGTTTCGACTAGTCATTTTTCTATAGAAACAGGAAGGCTCCACTCCTTGCATATAAGTACCGTCACCAAAGTGACTTAAAAGAGACATAAATTTGTAGCACTCTCGAAACATAATTCCCTCTTCAGTAAAAACACCTATCGTTAAATGGAAAGGAAAATTATGCACTCTATGAATATGTTTAAGAAAACGGCTCTCGCTCTCGCCATTTCAAGCCCCCTCTTGTTAGCAGGTTGCAGCGATGACGATAAAGACTCCTCGTCAGTCAAAAACTTCAATAGAGTGGCGACTTTCCACGTATGTGAGCAGATCAATACTCAATGTAATGACGACACCGAAACCGTTGCAGAAATTGTTGCCGCAAGCACTGACGGACAAACGTTAATCTATACTGACAGCGAGCAAGAACAGCTAGGCTTCGTCGATATTTCTACTATTGAGTCTCCGGCTGCTGCAGGCACATTCGCACTCAATGGCGAGCCAACATCAGTAGCGATCAAAGGAGAGTACGCTCTCGCGGCTGTAAACACTTCAACAGACTACGTCACGGTATCGGGCGAGCTAGCTGTCATTAATATTGCGAGTAAAACTCTAGTTAGAACGATCGCTCTTGGCGGCCAACCAGACTCTATCGCAGTCAGCCCGGACAGCATGTATGCACTTGTGATTCTTGAAAACGAGCGTGATGAAGATCTAGGCGATGGTGCGCCACCGCAGCTTCCAGCTGGCGAGCTGGTTATTCTTAACCTAAGCGGTGAACCTGCTGATTGGACAAGCCAAACTCTAGACATCACCGGAATTGCTGACCTGTACGCAGCAGACCCTGAGCCAGAATATGTCGATATCAACAGTGACAATATCGCTGTTGTCACACTTCAGGAAAACAACCACATTTTATTAGTTGACCTGGAAACAGCCACGGTTAGCGCAGACTTCTCAGCGGGTACCGTTGATCTTGAAAACATCGACAACACAGAAGAAGATGCCGCCATTATTTCATTAAGCGAGAGCTTAAACGATATTCCTCGTGAGCCTGATGGCGTATCTTGGATTGACACTGAATATTTCGCCACTGCCGATGAAGGTGATTTAGACGGTGGCAGCCGTGGCTTCACAATCTTCAACAAGCAAGGTGAAGTGGTTTACTCTTCCGGCAACGACCTGGACCACATGGCAGTTCGCTTCGGCCACTACCCAGATGCTCGTTCTGGAAACAAAGGTAACGAGCCTGAGAATATCGAAGTTGCTAGCTTCGGTGGTACGCCTTACTTATTCGTCAACTCTGAACGTGCTAACCTAGTATTTGTTTACGATGTCAGTAACCCAGAGCAGCCTGTATACAAGCAAACCCTACCTGCGGGTGTGGGCCCTGAAGGTGGCTTGGCTATCCCTGATAGAAACCTACTGGTTGTCGCCAGTGAAAAAGATGATCGTGGTGATAAG
>NZ_LWGA01000819.1:0-1282 GCF_001635235.1 Oleiphilus sp. HI0117
CCTAATGCAACTACCAGATTTAGTCGACAAACCTGAACTACTCTACCCGGCCTTCGCTCCAGGCCTGCCAAAGCCTTTAAAGAAAAGCAGCAATATTTTTTCAACTATAAAACAGAAAGATATTCTTCTGCACCACCCCTTCCAGAGCTTTACACCAGTTATCGATTTTCTTCGACACGCTGCCCTAGACCCCGATGTCGTTGCTATTAAACAAACACTTTACCGTAGCGGCGCTAATTCTGAAATTGTTGCCGCCTTGGTCGATGCAGCAAGACGCGGAAAAGAAGTCACTGCAGTAATAGAATTACGAGCCCGTTTTGACGAAGAAGAAAATATTGAACTAGCCAGCCGCCTGCAAGAAGCTGGCGCTGTCGTCGTTTATGGCGTAGTGGGCTATAAAACCCACGCCAAGATGATACTCGTAGCCCGACGCGAAGCCGAAGGTTTTAGGCACTATGTACATTTGGGTACGGGTAATTATCACGCAAAGAACGCCCGCCTCTATACAGACTATAGCTTTATGAGTGGTGATGAAGCTCTCGGGAAAGAGGTTCATAAAATATTCCAGCAGCTCACGGGTATGGGCAAAGCACTGAAGATCAAAAAACTATTCCATGCTCCTTTCACCTTACATGACTCTTTGGTTTCGATGATAGAAAGAGAAGCTAATAATGCCAAAGCAGGTAAAGCCTCAGGAATCACCATTAAAGTTAATGCAGTATCAGAACCCAAAATTATTCGGGCACTGTATCGAGCATCACAAGCAGGCGTGCCTATTAAGCTTATTGTCCGCGGCATATGCTGTTTACGTCCAGGGCTAGAGGGTATTTCCGAAACGATCGAAGTACGCTCTGTGATCGGGCGTTTCTTGGAGCACACTCGAGTTTATTGGTTCCACAATGATGGTAATGACCAGATTTATGGTGCCAGTGCCGACTGGATGACCCGTAACCTGTTAAAGCGTGTTGAAACCTGCTTCCCGATGGAAGATAAGAAGCTAGTAGAACGCGTGAAAGCCGAAATTGGCTTCTACCTAAGCGATAATTGCCAAAGCTGGATTATGGACACCGAGGGAAAATATCATTTGAACCAACCTGCCGAAGCCGAATCTCGAGTCTGCGCACAACAATATTTACTCGAGCACCTTGCCTCAACCTAAAGCCAAACCTGGCACTCTTCTTTTATCTGTTTTCAATACTTTAAAAGAAGAGTGCGATTCAGCCGACATTACCAAAGATTCAGTACATTTAGTTTAAATTCCGAATAGAATGGGCTAACTGGG
>NZ_LWGA01000820.1:0-7063 GCF_001635235.1 Oleiphilus sp. HI0117
AGAAGAGCTGACTTGTTGTTCTCTCTACATGTTAAAGCCACCATGATGAAGGTCTCGCATCCGATCGTATTTGGGCATGCGGTTACTGTTTACTTCAAAGAACTTTTTGAAAAGCATCAGGCGAAGTTTGAAGAGTTGGGTGTGAACCCTAACAATGGTTTGAGTAATGTTCACCAGAAAATATCTGATCTTCCTTACTCTCAGCGTTCTATAATTGAAGAAGATATTCGTGCCTGTTACGAAGAACGCCCTGAAATGGCGATGGTAGATTCTGACAAAGGTATTTCAAACCTCCATGTACCAAGTGATGTCATCGTTGATGCGTCAATGCCTGCGATGATTCGTGTTGGTGGTAAAATGTGGGGTACTGACGGTAAACTGAAAGACACTAAAGCGGTTATTCCAGAGCGCACATATGCGACCATCTATCAGGAAGTTATTAACTTCTGTAAGCATCATGATGCCTTTGACCCAACGACAATGGGTACCGTTCCAAATGTTGGCTTGATGGCTCAAAAAGCTGAAGAATATGGTTCTCACGACAAGACTTTCGAGTTAGAGGCTGACGGTACTGTTCGTGTAGTTGATGAAGATGGTAAGGTCTTGCTTTCGCATGATGTCGAGAAGGGTGACATCTGGCGTATGTGTCAGACTAAAGATGCGCCAATTCAGGACTGGGTGAAACTCGCCGTTTCTCGTGCTCGAGCAACGGGTATGCCGACTATATTCTGGTTAGATCCTGAGCGTGCCCATGATGCGCAAATGATTAAGAAGGTGAACACCTACTTACAGGATCATGACACGGATGGTTTGGACATTCGTATCATGTCGCCGGATCAGGCAATTCGCTTCACAATGGAGCGCTTGATTCGTGGCCGTGACACGATCTCTGTTACCGGTAATGTACTACGAGATTATCTAACGGATTTGTTCCCGATTCTTGAGTTGGGTACCAGTGCTAAGATGCTATCTATTGTTCCGTTAATGGCTGGTGGTGGTCTGTTTGAAACAGGTGCTGGTGGTTCTGCTCCGAAGCATGTTCAGCAATTCCTGGAAGAGTGTCACTTGCGTTGGGACTCTTTAGGTGAGTTTTTAGCGATCGCTGTTTCTTTGGAAGATCTGGGTATTAAGAATGATAATGAGAAAGCAAAAGTCCTAGCGAAAACGCTTGATGAGGCGACGGCTATCTTCCTGGAAGAAAATAAGTCACCGTCACGAGTGTCTGGTGAGCTGGATAACCGTGGTAGCCACTTCTTCTTGGCCTTGTATTGGGCTAAAGCGCTTGCTGCGCAAGATGATAACCTTGAGCTAAAAGAGCGCTTTGCAGCGCTGGCTAAGACATTAGAAGAGCAGCAGTCGACTATTCTTGCTGAAATGACGGTTGTGCAAGGTAAGCCTGTCGATATTGGCGGTTACTACCATCCTGATGTGGCGAAAGCGACTAAGGCGATGAGACCAAGTGATACCTTTAATTCAGCGCTTGATAATTTGTAAGCGTATCTGAGTGAAAAAAAACCGAACCGGCTCAGGCCGGTTTTTTTATGCCCAGAGTTTCATAGATAAATGACTGGAAGGTACTATCGATTGTAGTGTTGAGCGTTCTTATAGGTCTTTGGGTCAAGCGTAGGGTAGCTCTTCACTGTCATGAAGGCACCAATTTGGTAAGTCTTGATTGAGGTACCTAGGTTTACGCTGGATTTTTGGGCAGATTGTTTGTATGCAGGTTGTTCAAATAGTGCACAATGAGTTGGTGTGCTCCTTGGTAAAGCTGTTTCATGTGATAGCTTAGGTTTTGCGAGCGTAATATGGTGCGAGAAGTAAAAGGTAGTCTTTCTATTGCTTCAGAATGGTGCGTTTTGGCTGGAGGATATGTTGGAATCTGTCTGTGCGCAAGTCGTTTGTGTAATTATCTGTTTTTATCTTGTTGAAAGTAAAGAAAAAAATCTTAGTTGGATCGACTTTTGATTATGGTGGCCTAGTTTTCATTCAATCTATTTAAGGAACCCCGCATGTCTGAAGCTCGATTAAGGTTATTGGATTTTTCCAGTCGACCGACACAAATATTGCACTTTACCTGGTTTGCATTCTTTTTGACCTTCGTGATGTGGTTCAGTCATGCGCCAATGAAGCCTTTCATTATGGCAGCATTTGATATGAGTAATGCCCAGTGGAAGGCGTTATTGATCCTTAACGTTGCACTTACTATACCAGCGCGTATTGTTGTCGGGATGTTGGTGGATAAGTTTGGGCCGCGCGCTGTTTATAGCTTGTTGTTGATGGTGTCGGCGTTTCTTTGTTGGGGTTTTGCTCTAGCTCAAACTTATGAGCAGTTAGCCTTATTCCGTTTCTTGTGTGGCTTTATTGGTGCGGGTTTTGTTATCGGTATTCGTATGGTGGGAGAATGGTTCCCTGCGAAGACGGTTGGCTTAGCAGAAGGTGTATATGGTGGCTGGGGTAACTTCGGTTCGGCAGCTGCAGCATGGACTCTTCCAGCGGTAGCAGCTTACGTATATGGTGGTGATGATGGTTGGAGATATGCTATCGCAACAACAGGTGTTGTTGCTTTTGTTTATAGCATGATCTTTTACAAAAATGTTCGTAATACACCGAAAGGTTCGACTTACTTTAAGCCAAAGAAATCGGGTGGTTTGGAAGTAAGTAATAAGCGTGATTTCTGGTTCTATATCGCGATGAATGTGCCTATGTATATTGCCTTGGCTGTTTTGACATGGAAGCTATCTCCAGCGGGTGTAAGTCTACTATCGGCAACAACAGCAAACATTTTATGGGGGGTGCTCGCTGGTCTGTTTGCTTTCCAAATGCACTCAATCTATCAAGTGAACAAAGAACATTTACATACTTCTCTACCAGAAAACGACCAGTATAAGTTTAAGCAGGTGGCTATTCTTGATTGGGCTTATTTCGTTACCTTTGGTTCAGAATTAGCTGTTGTGTCAATGTTGCCAGCATTCTTCATGGAAACCTTTGATCTAACACCTGTTATGGCTGGTTTGTTGGGTGGTGCATTTGCATTGATGAATTTGGCGGCGCGTCCTACCGGTGGATATTTATCAGATAAGTTTGGTCGTAAGAAAACCTTAACTATTCTGATTGCTGGTTTGACGGTCGGTTACTTGATTCTGTCCCTAGTTGATAGCACCTGGATGATTCCATTGGCTGTTGCGGCAGTGTTGCTTTGTTCGTTCTTTGTTCAGTCTGGTGAAGGTGCAGTGTTCGCTATGGTGCCACTGGTTAAGCGGCGTATGACTGGCCAAATTGCAGGTATGGTTGGCGCCTATGGCAACGTGGGTGGCGTGACCTTCCTGACGGTCTATTCTTTTGTTGATGCATCGACCTTCTTTATGGTGATTGCAGGTGCTGCGGTGGCTTGCTTGGCTCTGGTTCAGTTCTTGGATGAGCCTAAAGGTCATATGCATGAAGTATTACCTGATGGCACTGTTCAAATGATCGAGGTTAGCTAGGTTTAGCTAGGACTTGATTGCGAGCCTGTACTTTTGACAGGCTCGCTCCTTTTTATACCCTCTATTTTTTACCATTTAATATTTATCAGACCTATGCCAGAAGGGAATGAGTATTTCATACTTAGTTGTGTCTGAATTTATGAATAAGGTGGTGTCGTATGACTAGAGCTGTTATCTCAAATACAGGGCTCTCTCAAAAAGAACGCGCACTGTTAATTGATCCCTTGGATTCAAGAGCTGCGTTGTTACGCAGAGCTCTTCGCGAAAACGCTTATCCGATAATCGAGACTGTCACAGATGCTTGTCTTATGCTGGAGAAAGCAGAGGAGCATCAGCCTGATATTCTTGTGGTGGGCATGGACTTGCCCGACGAAGACACTTTACAGCAACTGGTCGAACTTCGAGAGCGCATGCCGCTTCCCGTCATTGTTTTCTCAGAAAAGGATGCGCCGCCGCTGGTTCAGAAGGTGGTGAAGGCCGGTGTCAGTGCTTTTATTGTGGATGATATACAGCCACAGCGCTTGCCTTCAATTATTAATATCGCAGTAGCTCGTTTTCATGAGCAGCAAGGTTTAATAAAGGAATTAAACACGACAAAAACCAAATTGGCCGAAAGAAAGACCTTAGAGAAGGCTAAAGGTTTGTTGATGAAACAGAAGGGCCTGAGTGAAGATGAGGCATATACCTCTCTTAGAAAGTTGGCGATGGATAAGGGGCAGCCGATTGTGAAAGTGGCTGAAAGCATTATTGATGTGTTTTCCTTATTGGGTGATGTCGAGTAGCCCTAAAGCAAGTCGTTAGTAAGTGCTTGGTGCACTGAAATGGGTCGTATTTCTGCGTGATATTGTCAAGTAGTTGATATATAAGGGATAAAAAGTTGGCACGGCTTGTGCTTTAACTAGTATATCTACGAACGCAAGGCGTTCATGAAACAAAACATAATGTCTTTCTATCAACGGCGATCAGAAAGACATCAAACAAGATCGCAATGGCGCGGTCAGGTTTGAACGAGCAAAGGTGCTCATCAGTTAGTGGTCTCATTAGAGGCGACTAATCGGTGGGCGCCTTTTTTTTTGGATTTTTTGAAAGTTTATTATTGATTCATTGATATAAAGGAAGCGTTTTATGAAGTGGTTTAAATCGTTAAAAACGGCAACGATGACAACAGTAATCAGCGCAAGTGTCGCAGTTGGTATGACTAGCGGCGCGGCGCATGCAGAGAAATTAGGCTATCCGGAAAAAGAGGAGTTAACTTTCGGTTTTATCAAACTAACAGACATGGCGCCAATAGCTGTCGCCTATGAAAACGGTTACTTTGAGGATGAAGGCCTGTACGTCAAAATTGAAGCTCAAGCTAACTGGAAGGTCTTGCTTGATGGCGTAATTGACGGTCGCTTGGATGGTGCACATATGCTAGCGGGACAGCCTATTGCAGCGACGATGGGTTATGGAACTAAAGCTCATATCATTACGCCTTTCTCAATGGATTTGAATGGTAATGCGATCACCGTTTCAAATGATATTTGGGAACAGATGAAGCCAAATATTCCAAAGATGGCTGATGGAAAACCTGTTCACCCAATTAAAGCTGATGCGCTGAAGCCAGTTGTCGAGAAGTACAAGGAAGATGGAAAGCCTTTTAACATGGGGATGGTATTCCCGGTTTCGACTCATAACTATGAGCTAAGATACTGGTTAGCAGCGGGCGGTATTCACCCTGGCTACTACGCGCCTCATAAGGGTGACACGACAGGTAAGATCGATGCAGATGCCTTGCTATCAGTAACACCTCCACCACAAATGCCGTCTACCTTGGAAGCCGGCACGATCTATGGCTACTGTGTAGGTGAGCCTTGGAACCAGCAGGCCGTATTCAAAGGTATCGGTGTGCCAGTAGTGACTGATTACGAGATCTGGAAAGACAACCCAGAGAAAGTATTTGGTATTACTAAAGAATTTGCTGAGAAATACCCGAATACGACAGTTCGTTTAACGCGAGCGATGATTCGTGCAGCGATGTGGTTAGATGCTAACAACAATGCTAACCGTCCAGCAGCGGTTAAGATCTTGTCACAACCTAACTATGTTGGTGCTGACTATGACGTTATTGCAAACAGTATGACGGGTACTTTTGAGTACGAGAAAGGCGATAAGCGTTCAGTACCAGACTTCAACGTATTCTTCCGTTATAACGCGACTTACCCATACTACTCAGATGCTATCTGGTATCTAACGCAAATGCGTCGTTGGGGTCAGATCTCTGAAGATAAGAGCGACGAGTGGTACAAAGATTTGGCGAAGAAAGTATATCGTCCTGATATCTATGCACGTGCGGCGCAGTCTTTGATCAAAGAAGGTAAAGCGAAAGCGGCTGACTTCCCAGACTTCTCTACTGAAGATGGCTACCGTGACCCACAAACGCACTTTATCGATAACATTGTTTATGACGGTACACAACCAAACAAGTATATCGAGAAGTTCTCAATTGGTCTGAAATCAGGCGACAAGATCTAAAGAGTATTACATATGTCGGACGACAAATGCTGGCCTGAACCAGGGTTTGTTGTCTGACTGCTGATAACGAAGTTTGTCTAAGAAAGATTTATCTTGATCGGCTCTCAATGTTTGTTAGAACGAGAGTCGTCAGTTAACTGAAGTAGCTTTAAGCAGGAGCAGAAGATTATGTCAACGGCGACATCTCTTAAGGACGATATAGAACAACCAATTGTTTGGTTGGATAAGGTATTAGAGTTTGGTGCGATGGCAGCGAAGACTCTGGCA
The DNA here is from genome assembly GCF_001635235.1 of Oleiphilus sp. HI0117. Classification (NCBI taxonomy): domain Bacteria; kingdom Pseudomonadati; phylum Pseudomonadota; class Gammaproteobacteria; order Oceanospirillales; family Oleiphilaceae; genus Oleiphilus; species Oleiphilus sp. HI0117. Next base: position 6,264 of record NZ_LWGA01000820.1, read on the forward strand.
ATACCCATGGCAGGTATTGCGGTATTTCTCATTATTTGGGCGGCAGCCGCACAGAGTGTTAAAACTTCTTTGGGGCAGTTTCCGGGTCCCGCGATGGTAATGGAGCAGTTCGTCTCTTTATATGATGAGCACGTTTCCGAGCGGACTAAAGAGCAAGCCTTCTACGAAAGGCAAGAGAAAAGAAATGCGGCACGAGTGGCTGAAGATCCATCTTATGTGCCTAAAATCAGAGCGTATACCGGGAAAGAAACTTTCCTCGATCAGATCTTTACCAGCTTAAAGACGGTCGCTTCTGGCTTCTTATTGGCTGCAGCGATAGCGATTCCCCTAGGCATTGCCATTGGCCTGAATAAAACACTGAACTCGGCTGTTAACCCGATTATTCAGGTGTTCAAACCTGTTTCTCCTTTGGCTTGGTTACCCTTGGTGACAATCTTGGTGAGTGCACTCTACGTCTCGTCAGATCCACTGGTAGCCAAGTCCTTTATTGTTTCGATGATCACCGTAACACTTTGCTGCTTATGGCCAATGGTGATCAATACGTCAGTGGGTGTTGCATCCATTGATGATAACTTGGTCAACGTAAGTAAGGTGTTGCGATTACCTGCTCTGAAACATGTTCAGAAAATTGTTTTACCTGCATCAGTACCGATGATCTTTACCGGAATGCGCTTGTCCTTAAGTATCGCATGGATGGTGTTGATCGCCGCAGAAATGTTGGCCCAAAACCCAGGCCTTGGAAAGTTCGTTTGGGATGAATTCCAGAATGGTAGTTCAGATTCACTAAGTAGAATTATGGC
>NZ_LWGA01000821.1:0-315 GCF_001635235.1 Oleiphilus sp. HI0117
TTATGAGTGGTGATGAAGCTCTCGGGAAAGAGGTTCATAAAATATTCCAGCAGCTCACGGGTATGGGCAAAGCACTGAAGATCAAAAAACTATTCCATGCTCCTTTCACCTTACATGACTCTTTGGTTTCGATGATAGAAAGAGAAGCTAATAATGCCAAAGCAGGTAAAGCCTCAGGAATCACCATTAAAGTTAATGCAGTATCAGAACCCAAAATTATTCGGGCACTGTATCGAGCATCACAAGCAGGCGTGCCTATTAAGCTTATTGTCCGCGGCATATGCTGTTTACGTCCAGGGCTAGAGGGTATTTCCG
>NZ_LWGA01000822.1:0-3600 GCF_001635235.1 Oleiphilus sp. HI0117
ATTTTATTAAATAATCTGCCCTAAAGCTTTAATGCTATTTTCAATCAACACACCATCAAACTCTCTAATCATCTGTTGGACATAGGGGTCATTTTCAACACTCAGTTTTGCTTGCTCCCCCATTTCCGCTTTCACGCGTTCACGCCACATCATCGGCGACTCGTGTTCGGGCTTTAAGCCCTCGAAGAAAGTAATATTTCGCCCTTGTGCCACTTCTTTACTCAATGATTCACGAATCCGCCCTTCATGACTTGTATTTAGCAAACGAAAGTGTCCAGCCTCAAAATAAAGATTCAAGCCGTCCGGGTTCTCTTCTAGCACTGAGTTAAGCATTAAATTAAGCGTCATTCCGCTAAGACCCAATTGTGTCACCTGCTTATTCCATCCGCTTGAAAGGACATCTGCGGCAAGCTCACTTTTCTCTACATGATCCTGAGACGAACTCTCTGCAATAGGAGATTTTTCCTCATTCCGCAAAGTAGATTGTTTATCAGGTTCAGGCACTGGTTCCGAGACAGGTTCTTGAACTGGACTTTCAACAACGCTGGTAACAGGCTGCTCAGTTTCTGCAAAGCTCTGCGTTTCAACAGGCTCTTGTAAGCGGCTGGCAGTCGACTCAGAGGTCTCAACAGGTGCCCGTTCAACTTGTGCTACACCCTCAACATTTAAACCTTCACTATTCAGAAGTGTTTTTTTTTTGCTTTCGTCCTCAGACAAATTATTCTCTAGCGGAGCACTTTGCACAGTTTGCTCTTCAGCAACCGGCACTTCATTGCCTACAGGCGCTGTGACAATATCAATTCCTAGCTGATCACTAGGGCTTAACTGGAAAGCAAGCATTCTGAGCAAGGCCATTTCAAGGCCAGATTTAGGGTCAGGCGTAATCGCCAAGTCCTGACGACTAACCAAGGCCACTTGATAGAAAAGCTGAACATCTTCGGCACATAACTTACGAGCATAGGAAACGACGTGCTCCTGATCACCCATAGAGTTATCACAAGCGCCAGGAACAGCCTGCTCGATAGCCACACGATGAAGCACTTCTGCAATCGTCGCTAACACTGAAGCATAATTTGGGGAAAATTCGGCGAGCGCTTTAATTTCGTCAAGCATCGCTGCCGCATTTCTTGAAATCAAACAATCCAGAATACGATAGATCTTTTTCTGGTCAACCGTCCCCAGCATTGCACTAACGCCAGTCTCGGTAAGTGCATGGTTTCCATAAGCTATAGCCTGATCAGTCAGACTAAGCGCATCACGCATACTGCCATCAGCAGCTCTGGCAAGCGCCCATAAAGCCATATCCTCAAAACTAACCTGCTCTTGACCAAGGATATTCTGCAGGTGCCCAACAATGCGTTCTGGCGACATATTCTTCAGATTGAACTGGAGGCAACGCGAGAGAATCGTTACAGGAAGCTTTTGCGGGTCGGTTGTCGCAAACAAGAACTTAACATGCTCTGGAGGTTCTTCGAGCGTTTTCAACAAAGCATTGAAACTTGATTGCGAGAGCATATGAACTTCATCAATCAGATATATCTTGAAGCGGCCTTCAGAGGGAGCATACTGAACATTTTCCAGAAGCTCACGCATATCCTCTACTTTGGTTCGAGAGGCCGCATCGATTTCAATCAGATCAACATAGCGGCCTTCAGTAATACTGGTACAAGCACCGCACTGACCGCAGGGTTCAGCAGTAATACCTTGATGACAACTTAGACATTTCGCCAGAATACGGCCAATTGTCGTTTTACCGACACCCCGGGTACCGGTGAACAAATAAGCATGATGCAGCCTTTGACTTTCAAGCGCATGAATCAAGGCCTTAAGAACGTGCTCTTGACCAACCATCTGTTTGAAATTTTGGGGGCGCCACTTACGCGCAAGTACCTGATAACTCATGAAATCATCTTAGCAAAGTAAACGATTAAAATCTTAAGACGCTATAGTACACTGACAAGAGGCTTAAAACGACTTTGTTTTCACATCCAAATAGCTTCTATTCACAAGCACTCGGACTCAAAGGAATCAAATATAGAGATTATTAAAGACTTAGATCAACAGGAAGTAGCTATTCAGAAAGAAGAACTAGGGAAGAAAAATTAAGGTGATGACTTCCACCAGCTACACCTCGGCACATAAATCCACCGCTATGGCTGCTCCCTTCCGGGCCTGACCAGGTTAACAGCTTATTATTGCGTGGGAACCAATGAAAGTCACCATAACATTCCAAGCAAAATGGGCATATTGAAATGCAGTACTGCTGGAAAGTGCGCGCATTCTAACAAAGCTTAGTAAGCATGAAAAGAGAGTATCAAACGAATATTGGTGTTTTTTACATGCAATATTTGAGGCCAGTGTAAAAACAGCTGTTTCTACACTGGCCTCAAATCACTAATAACTGGATTAAGCTGATAATTTACCACTTAGAATACTTAACTATAACGGCCTTTATTTCTTTGCATAAGGCAAAAAACTGGCTAATAATTAATCGATTCAATACTTAATTATAATCAGGTGAAATGTGCAAACCCGATTATGCTTGGCAAGTTGGACATTTAAGATCTCTCACCCGCTAGCTGTAGAGGTATTTCATGCGGTATGAACAGCTTCAAGCATTACTGACCCACCAAACTGCGCTAATAAGCAGAATTGCGCTGGAAGCAGACTTAAAACTCTGCCTCCAAGATATTGCTATTCATATCGAAGCCCTTGTCGACGAACATATCAAGACCGCTATTTTCATTATCGAGAATGAAGAGCTCCGTCAACTGGCAGCCCCCAGCCTACCCGAGCTATTCCATTCAAAAGTTGACCGCATACCGATCGCTCACGATAGCATGCCCTGTGCTATAGCAGCGCAGACGGGTGAAACCATCATTATTGAAGACCTGCAAAATACGTTTTATTGCCAAAATTTTGCTCATTTATCGCTAACACTAAACCTTAAAGCCTGCTGGGCAACTCCCATATTTTCGGCCCAAAAGGAGGTCCAGGGAGTATTCATTGTCTATTTTCCTGAAATTCAAAGACCAAATGAATCACATTTAGAAATCCTGGAACACTTCACTCACCTAACCAGCATTGCATTAGAGAAGCATAACCTCCGAACCCAGCAACAAAAAGCTCAAACCCAGATAGAACAACTTGCATTTTACGATGCTCTAACCAATCTCCCCAATCGTCGACTTTTGATGGACAGAACCCAGAAAGTTATCGATAGGATTAAACGAGAACACCTCTTTGGCGCCCTGATATTTATCGACCTCAATGGTTTCAAGCGAATCAATGACTCCCTAGGCCATTATGTGGGTGACAAACTTCTGGTATCCGTGGCCCGGCGGCTTCAAAACTCTATAAGAGAAGTCGATACCATCGCTAGGATTGGTGGCGATGAGTTTGTTATTTTGCTTGAAGACCTCAGTAGCTCTCGCAAGCAAGTAGAGCAAGAAGCTCTTCAAGTTGCCCAACGAAGCCTTAAAGACCTTGAAAAACACTTTGAATTATCAGACCGACGTTACCGTATCGACGCGAGCATCGGCATAGCAGTCATCAACGAATTCGATTGCGATGCAATAGAAGTGCTTAAGCACGCCGATG
>NZ_LWGA01000823.1:0-11609 GCF_001635235.1 Oleiphilus sp. HI0117
TTATTTGCTAATTCAATACGTTAATTGTCCGGTTTAGAACATGAAAGGATATTAAATATGCCTATCGTTTATACAATCACCTTGTTATGTATCTTCTTAGTTGGGTGTGGCAATGACCAGCACAACCACCCAGACCTAGCGTCAGGAAAAGACCTATTCGAACACCATTGCTCTGAGTGTCATAACTCAACAGGCTTAGGAAAATTTCTAAGGGCTGTTCCGCCTAATAAGGGCACTAAACTAAGTGCTTGGCAGGTATCTCATAAAGTTAGGGTGGGAAGTGATGCTAGTAAGATGACGACTTTCGAGAATATGAGTGTAGAAGAGTCAATGAAGATCTCCGCATACTTAAAAGGTCTGTAGCCAGATATATCGAGACCTAAAAAGGTCTTTAGGTGGTTGCGAGCATTGAACTATTGCTCAAACTGACTGTTTTGTCCTTATCTAAGCAAGCTCGTTGAGCGTCTTAAGTGCTGAGCAATGAGACCCAAACAAACAATAATACTAAGATGAAACAAGCCGATGCGTCAGCAAACCATAGCGTTTTCGTTTTTGTCCTGACATTTGATCAATATCGACCACGACAAAGCCGTCAACGCAATCACTAAAGTCCGAGTCGATATTGAAGCCTAAAAAGCGCGTCCCGCCTGGTTCTGACAATTCTGCATACTGTTTGTATAAAACAGGAACAGCGAAGCCAAGATACCTTAGCTGTTTCTTGAGCTTAATGAAGCCTTCCTTTAGATCTAAACCTTCAAAAAATTGATCTAGGTGCTTTTTTGAAGCCTCACTTAGCTGGTATGGGTGATGACAGACTAGATACTTTGTCTCAGTTCCATAGTAGTGCTGATAGAAATAGATAAGTAAGTCTTTAGCTGGTGCAGATAAGGTATTGCTAATACTTACTGCGCCGAACAAGTAACGGTATTGAGGGTGTAGCCTAAGAAAGGCTGCGATGCCATACCACAAATATTCCAGGCTTTTGGAACCCCAGTATTGTGGCTGAACAAAACTTCGGCCCAGCTCCAACCCATGCTCTAGAATGCTACGCGATGCTGGTAAGTAGTCGAATAAGCTCGCAGTATAAAGAGGAGAATTAACAATCAGCCGATCAGAATCTTCCTGTACATCGAGCTGATCAGTACCTCTTAGGCGATACGCGCCGACCACCTCACCTTGCTCTTCATCCCAAAGGACGATGTGCATATAGTGGGCATCGTACTCATCGAGATCACGTTCACGCCCTGTTCCTTCGCCCACCAAGCGGAAGGACTCTTCTCGCAAACGGCCAATTTCATTCATTAGCACCGAAGATTGGCGGTGATGATAAAGCAATATTTTCTTGGCATCCTGGGTTTCACCCAGAAGCTCGCAGTTGGCAATATCGGCTCTCAAACGGTCACGGCACTCTTTTGGCGCTATCTCAGCAACAACACCTTCAGTGCTTTTCGAGTTATCGTGCCCTGACATACATACAAACCTTGTTTTAGCTATTATTGCTTCTTATGAAGACTCTATGTATTTAAGCAATACGTCGGTAGAGCAAATCCCAAACACCATGCCCTAAACGCTGACCGCGCTTTTCAAACTTAGTTAAGGGGCGGTTTTCAGGGCGTTCAGAGTATTGCCCGGCTCCGGCCACGTTTTCATAGCCTGGCGCGGCTTCCATCACTTCCATCATATGTTCTGCGTAAGGCTCCCAGTCTGTTGCCATATGGAAGACACCTCCGATTTCAAGCTTTGACCTGATTCGCTCAGCAAACTCGCTCTGTACAAGGCGACGTTTATTATGGCGTGCTTTATGCCATGGGTCGGGAAAGAAAAGCTGTAGGCGACTAACGGAATCATCAGCAATATTCCGTGCCAGCACTTCGTTGGCGTCGGCGCAGAATACTCGTAAGTTTTCCAAGCCTAGATCACCCGCCTGATTTAGGAGCGCACCAACTCCGGGACGATGAACTTCAATCCCCAAATAGTTCTCATTAGGCGCCTGATGAGCCATTTCACTTAGTGATGCACCCATGCCAAAACCAATTTCTACCACTAAAGGTTGCGCAAGAGGAAAACTCTCACGAACATCAGAAGGCGCTTTCGCTAACTCCAAGCCCATCGTTGACCAACACTCTTCAAAGCCTCTTTGCTGGCCTGCGGTCATCCTTCCACTGCGAACAACGAAGCTTCTAATCGGCCTTTTCTTGAGGTTAGCCACTTCAATTTTAGGACCTTTGGTATTCGTCTCTTTTGAGTCAGTTTCGTCCGTCTGTGCGGAATCCTGATGTTCTTCGGTCATTATGTTGAGCCTTGTTACGTCAGTGCAAATGCAGTTTATTAAAGAAGCTTAGTATTGATTAAAAAGCGCGCATAATAGGACTGCATGGAGCAAAGATCAAGGTATCTCAAGCCGCTTTAGCTAGAAAAGCTAGACGACTCAACAAAAGCCCTGATTTCATCTCGCACACGCCTATAACTCTCCAACTCATCTTCCTGATTAGCAGCTAGTTTCGCTAACGATGGCGGGTCATCAAAAGGAACATGCTTAATCTCTTTGAACTCCGATAAGTTTGGGCAATGTTCAGCAGCATGACCGCAAACTGTCACGATCAAATCGAACTGTTGCGCTTCGAGCTCTTCAATATGCTTAGAATAATGTTTGCTCATATCTACCCCAAGTTCCCCCATCACTGAAACAGCATTAGGGTTCATACCGTGGGTTTCTATGCCTGCAGAGTATGCTTGCCACTCTTTATTTCTGATCGTATTTACCCAGGCTTCGGCCATTTGGCTTCGACAAGAGTTACCGGTACACAGAAAAAGGACTTTTTTGGGTGCCTGAGACATCTCGGTTTAGTCTTCCTTTTGTAAGGGGATGAATGCTAATAGACCACGTAAATCTGAAAAGATTCATCAAGTATTATTATTTTTTTGAACCAAGTTACATTTCCATTGTCTGAACTTACGACAGCAAGGCTAAATGTTGTGAAAGGACTGCTATGTAAGTAATTCTTGGCATGCGATAGCATGTTATAACGAATCATTACAAATATAGCTCACTTTTTAACCACATTACGGAAATTTTAGTCTTATACTGTTATTACAGATCACGAAGAAGCGATCGTGATTCTGTCTTCCTTGAAGAAACCCCTATTATAGGAGCCCTAAACAGGCTCCTCTTTTTTTGTCCCAAATTATTACTCTTTAATCTAACTGGAAGAGTTTTGGACGCACCATTTTCTTATAATCACTTGGCGTCAGCCCTACCTTGGTTTTAAACACCCGAGAAAAGTAAGCCGTATCTTTATAGCCAACGTTTTCAGCCACATCCTGAATGCTTAGATCGGTTGATTTCAATAAGTCACGGCCATTTTCAATGCGTAAGTCCTGAAGGTACTGATTCGGTGTCATGCCTAATGCTTGCCTGAAACGACGTGTAAACGTTCGTACTGGCATGCCTGCTCTTTCGGCCATCTGGGGAATATCAATATCTTCATGACACGAGGACTTTAACCACGCCTGAATCTCGATAATATCTTCATCTGCATGCGCGGCTCGTCCGACTGAAAACATAGGCAAGTCGTAGCTGCTGCCTACTTCATGGGCAAAATGGCGCTCCGCTAACTGACGTTTTTCCAAACCAAAGGCCTGGCCAATCAAGTGAAAGACCAAGTCTGACAGCGCGTTGATACTGCCAGCACAATAAATTCGGTTACCATAAGTAATGAAGTGCTGGCGTTTTAGTTCAACGTGAGGGTAACGCTTTTCAAATTTATCAAAAAAGAACCAGTGAGTCGTAGCAGGGGTCTTGTCTAAAAGGCCTGCTTCTGCCAAGAAATAGGCACCGGCCCCTGTGGCAATAAAGTTAGTCCCTTCCTCATAGCGCTGCCTTAACATCTCTGGCAACTTGGGATAACGTTTCAATAAATGTACCGGATCTCTCCAATTTGGTGGAATAAAGATCCAGTCCATATGACCAAGAGATTCAATACGCTCTTCGATATTTAAAGGAATATCGCCAGCAACCTGAGGCTGTTTATCTTCGAGCTTAACCATATGCAGCTCAAGCGGCCTGGATTCCCGCGCCATGCGCGCCATTGCATTAGCGGCCTTCAGAATTTCATAGGGCCTGGTTATCCCTGAAAAGAGTGCGCGGTCATAAACTAGAAACGCAGCTTTTATCATTAGCTATTCCTCAACTTCCCTTCAGCAGTTTCGCTCACTTCACCACGCATTCAAAAGTGGCTATTTATTTATGATGCGTAAGTTTAGGCCATCATCTTAGCCAATTTCATAAAGCGATGGAAGTCACAGCTGTACGCCATAAGCTTTAAAGACTTTTCTTTACATAGCACTCAGCTACCAGACTTTCTATCCAAACCCCGGTAAGCCAAAGCTTCACTTAAATGAAGCATTTGAATACTCTCACTTTCCTGTAAATCTGCCAAAGTACGCGCGACTTTAAGAATCCGGTGAGCCGCCCTTGCCGACAAAGCCATCCTATCCATGGCGGACTCCAGAAAAGTGCGCATATCGTCTTGCATGGCACAATGTTCTGCAATCTCCCCACCCTCAAGCGCACTATTAAGCTTGCCCTGCCTGGTGATTTGCGCGTCTCGGGCTTTGCTCACGCGAGCCAGTACCTCATTCGAAGACTCACTAGCCTGAGCTTTGCCAAGTAAAACCGATGCAGGTTGACTCGCCACTTCGACATGCAAATCGAAGCGATCCAATAAGGGGCCCGACAACTTCCGCCGATAGTTACTTATCTGCTGGGGGGTATCAGTACAACTCACTGTAGGGTGGCCGCTATAGCCACAAGGGCATGGGTTCATTGCTGCAATTAACTGAAAGTCTGCCGGAAATGTCAGGCTCGCACTGGCTCGGGAAATTCTGATCTCCCCACTTTCAATCGGCTCCCGAAGTACTTCAAGCACCGAGCGTGCATACTCTGGCAACTCATCCAAAAACAATACACCATAATGGGATAAGGATATTTCACCAGGCTTTGGCTGTGCGCCACCACCAACGAGCGATACGGAAGAAGCTGTATGGTGAGGAGAACGAAAAGGCGCTTGCATCATCAAGCCCGGTTTTCTGGGAATACCCGCCAGCGAATAGATTGAGGCCACCTCCACTGCCTGAGCATTGCTTAAGCGTGGCAGAATACTTGGCAGGCGAGAGGACAGCATGCTCTTGCCTGTCCCTGGAGGGCCGTAGAATAATAGGTTATGGCGTCCAGCTGCTGCCAACTCCAAAGCACGTCTCGCTTGGAACTGACCCTTAATATCAGCCATATCCGGCTGCTTTTCGTCTTCCAAAATCATTTCTTCATAAGAAAGGGCTTGCAAAACACCGGGTGATTTAAGGTGCTGGCAAATTTCGCTCAAATGGCGTGCGGGGAAAATTGTATCGCTGCCAGCCATTTTCCCTTCATCAGCGTTACCATATGGGATAAATAAACATCGGCCGTCTTTTACGCTGGCAATAGCCGTGGGTAATACACCGGCAACCGGGCGCAAGTCTCCGGTTAAGGCCAGCTCACCAATAAACTCACTTTCACCAAGCTTTTCCGAGTCTATTTGACCTGTCGCAGCCAGGACTCCAATAGCAATTGCCAGATCATATCGTCCCCCTTGTTTAGGCAAGTCTGCAGGCGCCAAGTTAATGGTCACACGCCGATTCGGAAATTCGAAGCCAGAGTTGATTAAGGCACTGCGTACCCTTTCTTTGCTCTCTCGAACAGCCATTTCTGGAAGCCCAACAATCGCTAGGGATGGCAAACCATTTGAGAGATGAGTTTCGACTGTCACCAAAGGTGCATCGACACCGAGCTGAGCCCGGGTATAGATAATAGATAACGACATCGCATTCCTTTGCTAAGTTCATATCTGTTTAAGAAGGTAAGGAGCTGTATCAGGTAGACCGGAAAGCGCCTCATTAATACGCTTTGTATTAACTATTGCGCCATTTTAGATCAGCAGCATTATGCCCCTCAGTAGTGCAAGCACTGCATAAGTACAGTGCAAGAACGAACAAGTTCCATCTGTTCGTCATTAAATCAAGCTGACTTTTTCTCTAATTCAGCAAAATCTTTTTCTAGTTGTTCCAATTTGGCGCGTGTTGTTTCCAGCACCAATTGCTGAGTCTCAAACTCCTCACGAGTGACTAAATCCAGCTTGGAAATGACACCATTAATAAGAATTTTCAGTTGCGCAGTCAGATCCTCTTGAGCCGACTTTCCGGCGTCAGGTAATATCTGACTAACCTGTTCGTGGATGGTGTTAAGTACTTCTTGAGGGCTAAGCAACAAACGCTCCTTGGAATGCCTGGGACATTCTTTCTACATCAAACAAAAGAGCTATTCTAACACGCCCTGCCAGCGAAACCCACAACCCTAAAAAGGACAGATCTATTTTCAAATAATCAGATCCTCCCCCTATAAAAATCACCAAAGAGATGCGCTCGCCGCCAACCCGCATCAGATATTGCGTCATTATGGTGCGCCAAATCCAAGCCCGCACCACAAGACCACAACAAAACCACCACTCAACAATAACACTTAATCTTATGTAACTGTTATATAAGCTTTTTTTCAAACTGGCACACCCCCTGCTATATACCGATCAGATTTGTTATTCCGAATGAGAGATTCGTTTTTCATTTTGAATAGCAAACAAGAACTAAAACACATTTTTTTAACTAGTAAATATTGCAGCGACAGCACAGGAGATATCCATGAAACTCGTAACTGCCATAATCAAACCATTTAAGCTGGACGATGTACGTGAGTCATTGTCTGAAATTGGCGTACAAGGTATTACCGTAACTGAAGTTAAAGGTTTCGGCCGTCAGAAAGGTCACACGGAATTATACCGTGGCGCTGAGTACGTTGTTGACTTTCTTCCTAAGGTTAAAGTTGAAGTTGCCATTGGTTCCGACTTGGTTGACCAAGTTGTTGAAGCTATCAGCAAAGCAGCTAATACCGGCAAAATTGGTGACGGTAAAATTTTCATTTCACCGCTTGAGCAAGTTATTCGAATCCGTACCGGTGAAACCGGCACTGATGCGGTTTAAATCTCATTCATCACTAAGCAACTAATTTTTTAGAATACAGTACGGAGATTTCCTTATGGAAAACGTAATGAACAACATTTATGAATTGCAGTATGCAATGGACACCTTTTATTTCTTGGTGTGCGGCGCATTAGTTATGTGGATGGCAGCAGGTTTTGCCATGCTGGAAGCAGGCTTGGTTCGCGCCAAGAACACCACTGAGATCCTAACCAAGAACGTTGCACTGTTTGCAGTATCATGCACCATGTACCTAATCTGTGGTTACGAGTTCATGTATGGCGGCGGCTTCTTCCTATCAGGTACTGACAGCGTTGCAACTATAGACGTTGCTCAAGCTCTAGCAGATTCTGCTGAAAACGGCTTCGGCGGTGACTCTGTTTACTCAGGCGCTTCTGACTTCTTCTTCCAGGTCGTATTCGTTGCAACGGCAATGTCTATCGTATCGGGTGCGGTTGCTGAGCGTATGAAGCTTTGGGCTTTCCTAGCATTCGCAGTTGTTATGACGGGTTTCATCTACCCAATGGAAGGTGGCTGGACTTGGGGTGGTAACTCTGTGTTCGGTATGTACGACCTCAGTAGCTATAGCGATTACGCTGGTTCAGGTATCGTTCACATGGCAGGTGCTGCAGCAGCATTGGCTGGTGTTATCATGCTAGGTGCTCGTAAAGGCAAGTACGGTGCTAACGGTCAGGTTAACGCTATCCCAGGTGCGAACCTTCCTCTAGCAACGCTAGGTACATTCATCCTGTGGATGGGCTGGTTCGGTTTCAACGGTGGTTCTACTCTTAAACTGGGTGGTATCGAAGTAGCTAACGAAGTAGCAAGCGTATTCTTGAACACTAACGCTGCTGCGGCAGGTGGTTTGATCGCTGCATTGATCGTTGCACGTATTCTATTCGGTAAGGCTGACCTTACAATGGCATTGAACGGCGCACTAGCAGGTTTGGTTGCGATCACTGCAGAGCCTGCTGATCCTTCTCCACTACTAGCAACGATCATTGGTGCGATCGGTGGTGTTATCGTAGTATTCTCAATCGTAACACTTGATAAGCTTAAGCTTGACGATCCTGTTGGTGCAATCTCGGTACACGGTGTAGTAGGTCTATGGGGTATCTTCGCAGTACTTCTATCAGACGCTGACGCTACATTCGCTGGCCAGCTGGTTGGTGCACTAACGATCTTTGTTTGGGTATTCGTATGTAGCTTGATTGTTTGGGGCGTTCTTAAAGCAATCATGGGCATCCGAGTAACTGACGAAGAAGAGTACGAAGGTGTTGATATCTCTGAGTGTGGTATGGAAGCTTACCCAGAGTTTACTCGCGACTAATCTCGAGTTAAACAAACTAAAAAGCGCCTCATTGTAGGCGCTTTTTTATGCCCGCCTTTTGCGTCAAAGCAGCCAACAAAAGACACATATAATTACTATCAAGACATTGATACTTCCGCAGCTCTAGACTATTGTTGTTAACTCCTCGCCAACTCTGACCAGGAAGTTTCACATAGTGCCCGATAAAAAGAAGATTACAGAAGCTCTTGAAAACACTCAGGAAATTACGGCGGAAGCTTTGAATGACGGAGCCGAGCGCCGTCAATACACAAGGCGTTCAGCCCATTGGCGTGCAACAATTACAACCCGCAAGAAACAAGTCGTTCAATGTAAAACGAAAGACATCTCTGAACGTGGAACCTCACTGGTAAGCCCCGTAGACTTCCGAAAAGATGCTTTGGTGCTACTTCAAATTGCCGCTTTCTACAATGGCAAGAAAATGGAGTTCAAAGTACTGGGCGAGATCAAACACACCTCGATCGCTCCGGACGGCTTCACGCTTGGCGTATTTATTAAAGAAGCGCCGGACACTGCTTTTGCATTTTTTAAAAAATATGCTGAAGGTCAGATCTAAATCAAGGGAATCAGTAATTTGCCTCTGACTTTTCGTTAATTTTTCATCACAGCCTATGATAATATTCCAATAAGGTAATAAGCTTAGTTTCAGGCAGAGGCTCCTTTACATGTGTGGAAGATTTGAAGTAGACAAAGCCATCGTCGATACAGGCGTATTCGAAGCATTTCATATACTTTTTCATGCCATAAACAATCATGACCAACGCCCTTCACAAGAGGTCGCCTGCCTTCACTATCAGCATGAGAAGCTATCGCAAACGCCTGCTCTCTGGGGGATCAACCCTCACTGGGCACATCACACCATATTCAACGCTCAGGCAGAAACCGTCGCCACCAAGAAGACCTTTAGTTCTGCTTATGCACTACACCGTTGCGTAGTACCCTGCTCGGCCTGGTTTGAATGGACAGGAGAGCCCGGGCACAAAATAAAACACCGTTTTTCACCGGCAATAGACGACGTTCTGTTTATGGCAGGAATACTATTTCCACTGAACTCAGGTGGCTTCCAGCTTGTTACCCTCACATGCGAAGCCGACCCTAATTGTGGAATTTATCACCATAGAATGCCTTTGTTAATCGAAGCATCAAAGGTGAAGGACTGGCTGGCACTGCCACGACCAGCCAATGAGATAAATCAATTTCACGATCATCACGCACTCCAGATTCACCCACCGATCAGTTCAACCCCGGCGACCTTCGAGCGCATAAGTGACTAGTAACCAAAACTACATTTTAGCAATCAGAGAATCCGGTAAAACACGCATAAGAGGCGCAACAATCGCCCAAGGCATTCGAGGAAGGGTAGAAGCTTTAACTTTCTTTTCAACCAGATCGGCAAACTGCTTAGCGCCCTGCTCTACATTGATAACAAAGGGCCTGCTGGGCAAACTACGGTTAATTTCCGTATCGATAAAACCGGGGTTAATGACACTCACATCAACATTGTCATTTAAGGTCTCCAGCCTAACCGCCTCCATATAGGTAGCCAAACCCGCTTTTGAAGCAGAATACGCAGCATTTCTTGGTAAACCTCGATAGCCCGCAACGGAAGCGGTTGCCACAATATGCCCACCACCTTGGGTCCGGAATGCTTTAAGCGCAGCCCTGACGGTAGCGATAGCACCATTTAGATTAGTATTGATTACGGCGAGCTGGTCATCTAAAGAGGCAATCTCGGCTTTGCCTGAGCGGGCAATCCCGGCATTAGCAACGATCATATCTAAACGCCCCAAAGAAGATTGAAAGCCCTTAATCACCTCATCCACCTGCGAAGTATCAGTGACATCAAGCCGCGCTATTTCTATCCTTGCTTCAGGGTAGGCTTTATGGATCTCGGCTTTTAATGATTGCAGCAGGGTTTCTCTACGTGCGCTAAGACCAAGATCATAACCTCGCTTTGCCATCTCCCATGCCAAGGCCTTGCCAATACCATCACTGGCTCCGGTTATTACGATTGTTTTATTCATTGCTAGCCTACCCTACAGTTGCTGCGGTCATCTTCAAATGGAGAAGTTCATATATTGTGCAGACGAAAGCCTAGCACAATAGCCAAGCCCAAATCATTAAGGAGGCAACAAAGCGGGATTCACAAAGCAGTAAGTCTATGAATAGTTCTAATCGTCTAGACTTCTCGTTTATGGCAGGCATATAATCCTGACTAGCTGTTCAATAACAACAATAGTGGTGTACATTCACTCTTAGCACCCATTCAATGACGGATCAAATCTATGCCTAGCTCAGACGCTTTTACTCATTACCGCACCTGCAACCTTTGTGAAGCAATGTGCGGTGTCGCGATCAAAGTTGAAGACGCACAGATTATCTCTATAAAGGGCGATCCTGATGACCCGTTAAGCAAAGGCCATATTTGCCCGAAAGCGCTCGCCTTAAAAGATATACAAGAAGACCCGGACCGGCTTAAAGTTCCACAGCTAAAAACCAAAGATGGCTGGAAACCCATCACTTGGAACAGAGCGTTTGATTTAGTTGCAAACAAAATTGGTGATATTCAACAACAGCACGGTAAAAATGCTGTAGGTGCCTACCTTGGTAATCCGAACACCCATCATCACGGCAATATTCTATTTGCACCAATGCTGCTGAAAGCACTGCGTACCCGCAATAAATTTTCTGCCACCTCCAATGACCAGCTACCGCATATGCAGGCAAATCTGGAACTGTTTGGGAATCAATATTTATTCCCAGTGCCTGATATTGATCATATGGATTTGTTTATTCTTCTCGGCAGTAATCCGGCAGCATCAAATGGTAGTTTAATGAGCGCGCCTGACTATTCAGCAAGGCTCAAGAAAATCATTAAGCGTGGCGGTGAGGTGATTCTACTTGACCCAAGAAAGACTGAAACAGTCAAAACAAGTACCGAGCATTTATTCATCAAACCCGGTACCGATGCCTTCCTGATACTCGGAATTATTAACACTTTATTTAATGAGAATTTAATCGAGACAGGCCGGCTATCAAGCCATCTTGAAGGGATCGCCGAAATACAGCTTATCTCGTCCGACTTCAACCCAGAGCACGTGAGCAGCATTACAGGTGTTACCGCCGAAGATATCAGAACACTAGCCCGCAAACTGGCTACCACCCCAAGGGCTTGCCTGTTCGGTAGAATGGGCAC
>NZ_LWGA01000824.1:0-6624 GCF_001635235.1 Oleiphilus sp. HI0117
AGTCGAACGCAGTGTTCTAATAGCTCAGCTCAAGCGCTGACTTTTACAATTAATATTTATCATTATTTATATCGAGCCAAAAACATATCAACGGTTTCGCGCACTAGTGCTTGTTTTTCAGGTTCAGATAAAACAGGCGCAATTTGAACAACTTGAGGCCAAAAGCAACTTCCCTTTATTAGGTTGTGAAGCTGTGTGAAAGCTAGCTCTGTGTCATGTAAATTTATGCGCTTATCTTTAGACGCGCTTTCTAACCATAGCGTCAGCGCGGTGTCTTCATCATCGAACTTTTCAAGTTCTTTTTGTAGGGCCTCCGGCTGGAACAGGAAGTGCCCTAGCGCCACGCGTGCTAAATCGATATATTCTTTGTCGCCCACCAGATTCACTTCTTGCTTTAGTAATGCTGTTAGCTGCTCACCCAAGGGGCTGACGGCATCATAATGAACATCAATTTTCACCATCGCCTGATCCCATAGATCTTTCAGCAAATACATTACCAAGGCTTCTTTAGAGTCGAAGTGATTGTAGACCGTTCGCTTTGATACCTGGGCAATTTCCGCTAGCTTATCCATGCTTGTCGCATCTACGCCATATTCCTTAAAGGCTTTTCTCGCGGCATCAATGATCGCCTCTCTCTTTAATTCACTGCGGCTTTTGCTTTTTTCGCTTAAGGTCTGACAGATTACGTTCACATTGAGTCTCAACAGCTTAAATACCAATAAAGTACATTTTTACACTGCATAGTTTACTTTTCAATTTAAATAAGTAAACTGCACTGATTAGTTTACTTATTGTATGGCGACGTCATGGTGGGCTCAGTGATGGATCGCTATGGAAGCGGGCAGCATGCTGTAAGTCAGAAGGAGAGAATCATGTTACGTTTAATAGCGCGCGTTGCTTTGGTGCTTACAGCACTGATGATTGTTAAAGGTTGTGCGAGTATGCCGGACAGCAAAATGCCTTTGCATCAGAGTGCTGAGTATTACAATTATATTCAGCGAGACTTTGAAAGCTATATAGAGGTGTCTAGAGCATGGTTATCGCATAACCGAAGTTTTATTTCACAGAACAAGCAAAAAGAGATCAACATGAACGCACCGTTTATGTTGATGCCTAATGAGCCGACACAGAAAGCTGTATTGCTGGTTCACGGCTTGGGAGACTCGCCTTATTCTTTTTCTGATATTGCTAAATCGCTCCACGGCGAAGGGTATGCTGTTCACGTTTTACTTTTGCCTGGGCACGGAAGTAAGCCTTCGGACTTAATGCTCTCTCACTATGAAGATTGGCAAGACATTGTTGACCACTATGCTCTACAGCTGAAAAAACAGTACAACAAGGTTTTACTAGGCGGTTTTTCTACCGGTGCAAACCTCGTGACTATCAATGCCATTGAGCAGGGTGGTGTTGATGGTTTGCTTCTGTTTTCTCCGGGCTTTGAGACATTTTCACCTTTTGTAGAGCGTTTGGCTCCCATCTTTGCGACATTTATGGACTGGGGCTGGAAGGCAGAAGAAGATAACCTAGCCCGATATCGCTCCTCGCCAATTAATGCTTCGATCGCTTACTCTGAGAGTGCACAATATGTCAGAGACTTATTTGAATCAAAGCAAACAAATGTCCCAACCCTGATTGTGATGAGCGAGGCAGACAGTGTCATTAACCCTCATGCCATCAAAGGATACTTTGACTCAAACTTCACCCATGCATCAAATCGCTTCATTTGGTATGGAGAGTCTATTATTGAAGACGATAAGATTATCACTAAGTCTATGAAACTGCCGGAACTGAGAATCAGTTCTGGCTCACATATGAGCCCACTATTCGCTCCAGACAACCCTTACTACGGCAAAAAAGGAGAAAAACGAATGTGCGGAAACAGCTTTAATCCCTCAAATACGCGCCGATGCGAAGAGGGTGAAAGTGTATGGTTTTCAGCATGGGGTTATAGCGAAGAAGACAAACTATTTGCCCGTTTAACATGGAACCCTTACTACTCGAAAATGGAGCAAGCTCTAAGACTTTTTCTTCGGAATTAAACATGCTGCTCTATGCGAATGTTGCGTGACCAGACAGTGGTTCCCTCACAACTAAGACCAGCTAACTTTGCCGAGCAGCATATCCTTAAACATCACAAAGTCACCCATTAAACTCCATAGCGGGTATGTAAAAGTAGCCGGACGGTTCTTTTCAAAAAAGAAATGTCCGACCCAGGCGAAACCATAACCGACTAGTGGCAGAGCGATTAGCAGTGACCAATTTTGCGTACTAATAAGTGTAACGAGCAGTAAAATAACGAGTGCAGTACCGAGGAAGTGCAAGCGCCTGCATGTCGCGTTGCTGTGTTCAGATAGGTAGTAAGGGTAGAATTCTTTGAAGCTTTGGTAGGTTTTCATTTTGGATAACTCTCTTATTGTTTTTTATATAGTAATCTTATCGGTGCTGCAGTGCCAATTGTTGCTAAGGTGAATTTTCTCTTAAGTTTAATTGATAGATAACATGATTTTTTAGCTTCGGCTAAGCAGTGGTGCTTTATGTCTTGGATACAAATCACTCGAAAAAGGCCAGATATTTGTATAAAATAGCGCCCGGTAAAATCCGGTAACTCGTTATCATCGAGCTCAACCGGCAAATCAGGTGTTGTAGTCTCATCATAAAAACATCTTGGCATTACTTTGGGTGACCCTCAAACAAGCCAAATCTGACTCTTCTCCTCGTATCAAGTTTAAACCACGCTTACAAGCAAGAGTATTATATGAATGTAGTAATTGTCGGCGCAGGGATAATGGGAATTACCTTTGCCACCCTAGCGAAAGAACTGAACCCGAAGCTTAAAATAACCATCATAGAGCGCCTTTCTGGGCCAGCCAAAAGCAACTCCAGCGTATTCAATAATGCGGGAACAGGCCATGAAGCAAATTGTGAGTTGAACTATACGCCGGTCGATGAGGATATTATCGAAGTCGAAAAGGCACTCGCAATACACGGTCAATTCAATATCGCCAAGCAGTTTTGGGCTTATTTGGTTAAGAAGGGGATTATCGAAGACCCTACAAGCTTTATCGTTCCGACAAAACACTGCACCCTGGTTCATGAAGACAGTATCAATGAGCTGAAATTGCGTTTTGAAGAAATGTCTCAGCACCACTATTTTGAGCATATGCAGTATTCGGAAGATCATGATGAAATTAAATCATGGATCCCCTATACCATGGAAAATCGACCAACTTCTGAAAAGATGGCTGCGACCATGATTGCGACGGGAACAGATGTTAATTTTGAGTCGATCACCGAGCAAATGGCTGCTTATTTGGCAAAGCAGGAAGGGGTTGAATTTCACTACGGAACGCATGTTACGCGTGTTCATAAAAACCCGGTTAAGCAATGGCTAGTTGAAACCCAAAAAGGCGATCAGAAAATGCGCTTTAAAGGCGACACGCTATTTGTTGCCGCAGGTGGAGGCGCATTCCCGCTTCTTAAACTAAGCCACTTACCAGATAGAACTCGATTTGCAGGCTTCCCTGTTGGTGGTCGCTTCTTGATGGCGCCTATTAGTGAAGAAGACGCTAAACACTACTCTGCAAAAACTTACGGTAAAGCGAAAGTCGGCGCACCACCCATGTCGGTTCCGCATCTGGATTTGCGTGCTGCTAACGGAAAGCATTACTTGCTGTTTGGTCCTTTTGCGACCTTTATGCCGGTGCTGGAAAAAGGCCGAGGTTTCCTTGAGTACTTAAAGTCTATGCGCTTTCATGATATCCCTAACTTTTTGAATGTTGCGCGAGAGCACTTTCCATTAATGAAGTACCTTATTTCCGAGACCTTTGTTTGTAAGGAAAAGATGCTGAAGGAACTAGAAGACTTTGCGCCAGGTTTAAGTAGTAAATTCAACTGGCAGGTTAGTCCG
Organism: Oleiphilus sp. HI0117; assembly: GCF_001635235.1. Classification (NCBI taxonomy): domain Bacteria; kingdom Pseudomonadati; phylum Pseudomonadota; class Gammaproteobacteria; order Oceanospirillales; family Oleiphilaceae; genus Oleiphilus; species Oleiphilus sp. HI0117. Next base: position 3,908 of record NZ_LWGA01000824.1, read on the forward strand.
GCAGGTCAGCGAGTGCAAATCATTAAAGATGGTGACTTGCAGATGGGCACCGAGATTATTGTCTCTGATGATAAAACCTACGGGACGCTACTAGGTGCCTCGCCGGGGGCGTCGGTATCACCTGAAGTGATGTTGCGACTGGTTGAACAACTCATGCCATTCCTGATTGAAGATGAGGAAGGCAATAGCAAATTACGAGAAATCTTCCCCGTTCACAGCCTCAGAAAGCTGGAAAAGGACGCTAAGCTCTATCGTGCTATCCGTGATGATGTCAATGAAACCCTAGGCATCGGATAAGCCCTCCAAGCCCAAACACCTAGGGATTTTGCCGATGATCAATCCGCTTCCTTAGGTCTTATGGGCTATTTCACAAGGTTTTACCTCAGTGTTACCTGTTGTTACCACTTTGGGATAATTTGTCATTCCTTTACTTGTTACAATCCTCGGGAATTTATTTAAGGCCCCTTTGTTTGTAACGACTAGGAATATTTGATGACGAATGATATATGGATGAACCTTGGTATACAGAACTCTTTCTCGCAAGATTATGGGCTGTTGTACGATAATTTGGCACTAACGGCCAGTGCACTTGCGGGTTTTTTTAATGCTATTGCTCTTACATAGAGTATCGTCGCTGTACCGTGCAAGTCAGCTAAGCAGGCATGAAACTGAAGAGGGTAACGCTGTAGGGTTCTCATCCCAATTAATTGATTTTGCTCAGTTTCATATTAATAGTGTTCATCAAGGGGCTGGAGAGAAACGAGTATTTGAGGATCAAGAAAACCGAAGTGAAGTTGGTTTGTTTTTTATTGGGGCAGTAGAGTTTGTCGTTAAGATGAATGGCTTGTCGTCAAAGCAGCGGCATATGCTTATTGTGGAGCTGCTTCGAGAGAGTCTGGGCTTTTCTGCAAAGGAGGTGAGTAAAGTTTACTCGCAAGCTTTGGTGACTTGCTCAAACTCGCCTTCTAAGAATACAGTAAAGCTCGGAGCAAAAGCATTTAAAGAATGGTCTACAAACGACTTCTCAGGAAGCGTCCATCTATCTACAGTCTTATCATAACCCTAGACGCTAGGTCGTTCTCAGAAGCTTGCAGTCTTTTGAGAACGAGCCTTGATAGCCAAGAATAATTAGTTTACTTCATCAAGCATAATGCGAATGGCACCACCTCAATAAAGTTTTCGCCAGTTAAAAACTTTGTTTTATCTTTGTAGTTAAGTGCATAAAAGTCATCTTTATCGCTCCAAATACTGCTTTGGCGATTGATAGTGTAAAAAGCATTCTCACTATCAAATGCTTCTAGGTACCAGGTCTCAGCCCACTCCTTGTCTTCAAGAACCCAAACTTTGTAGTCACAATTCTTGTTAAATGGTTTTTTGTCACTGCTGATGTCTACCCACTGTGAGCGACCGTGTTTATCTGCAAGCACTGAACCCGAGCCGAATACTAGAACGCAAACAAGTAAAAAAGAAGATACAAAATTTTGGTACATAGGAAATTCTCCGCTGTTTTCATAATGAAGATTTGTAGAAAGTGAAGGTATTAGATAATCTTAGTTCAACAAGTACGAATGTTGAAGTAGATGAAGAGATTTAGTCACTTGATGATAGAGGCGATGCATAAATGTCAAAGAGACTAGTGTTGATATAAATATTCACTCAGGTTTAAAACAGTGGGTTGGGAAAATAAGGTTTTCCTTCCTATACTAATTAGTTCCGGCTTGCTCCATTAGTATGCTTTGAGTTTATCAAGCTTCGCTATTGCCGTTGTTCAAGTAATTTATAAAGCCTCAAATTAAGCAGGTAAGGTGTAGAATATGAATGGAAAATCCTTATCTTTCTTAGGTTTAACTGTTATAGCCATGCTGTCCTTTAATGCGCAAGCAAAAGTTTCTTCGGAGGCCGCAGCTGAATTAGGCGTATCTTTGACTCCTTTTGGCTCAGTTAAAGAAAGTAATCAATACAAAACAATTCCTGCTTGGGATGGTGGTATTACCGAGGTGCCAGATGGGTTTAAGGGCAACGGTTTTCCTCATGTCGACCCCTTCGCCGACGATGAAATTAAGTTCTCGATCGACCAGAGCAATTACAAAGACTACAAGAAAAAGCTGACTCCAGGTCAGTATAAAATGTTTGAGACTTACCCAGAGACTTTTAAAATAAACGTTTATCCTACTCATCGCTCACACTCCTTGCCAGAGTGGGTCAGCAAGAATACGCGTAAGAATGCCCTTACCTCAGAGCTTCTCGATAATGGCCAGGGCTTCGAAAATGCTTTTGGTGGCGTGCCATTTCCAATTTTGCATGGCAGCAGTGATGACAAGGCTTTACAGGTTATGTGGAACCATTTGACGCGCTGGAGAGGTGTTTTTCTCACCAAAAGTGCAACGGAAGTGGCGGTTCAGCGAAATGGTGCATTCACACCGATTACGAAGCAATACGAAATATTATTCAATTTCCATAAACCTAATGGGAGTTTTAAGAAGCTAAACAATATTCTTTTCTACTTTCTTGCGTTTAATAAAGCGCCCGCGCGTTTAGCGGGTGGCGCTTTGTTAGTGCACGAAACTCTTGATCAGATAAAAGAGGAGCGTCAGGTGTGGGATTATAGTTCTGGTCAGCGCAGAGTTAGGCGGGCACCGAACTTAGCTTACGATTCACCGATTGCATCATCAGATAACACACGAACTGCTGACGATACGGATATGTATAACGGTGCT
>NZ_LWGA01000825.1:0-2775 GCF_001635235.1 Oleiphilus sp. HI0117
CTCAGATATTGGTTTTGCCGCCCATTGTTGAGGGGCCGACATTTTTAATATGGGAGATAACTCGTAATTAACCCCCGACATGACCAATAGGTCTGCCGATAAATTTTCGGGGCAAACTGGCAACGATATTTCCATTTCGAATTTTGGCATGAATTTCCTTATTAAAGCTCACGGAGTTCCACAAGATTGCTTGGTTATGTTTTTAATATATTTTTTCCAGTAAATACCATAGATAGCTATTGGGATAACAAACTCTAAAATCATCGCCGGAATTAGAACACTAGCTGGAGGTCCTACGGACAATATTGAAATTAAACGGCCAAGCCCACCAATAAAAAATACCAAAGCAATAGATGGAATGAACTTATATTGAGCCTGAATATTTTGAGCGACCCAAAAGCAAAAGGCCCCATAAGCTAACCAGAAAACAGAGAAAAATCTTAATTCGTTATCCACTGTTGCTTCTGCACCTCCGGTTGAACCCGGAATTGCGGAAGCACCACCAAATAAGACATTTAACCCAGTTATTGCGACGACTAAAGCTAGTGCATACAAGATGTATTTTAGTGTTGATTCCATTCAATTATACCTCGATGTTGAAGTCTATTTTTTGCCTAACGCCCCGTTAACCGGGCGAGCGGGAGGCTAGTCCTGCTGAATGCTTCGTTAAATTATTTTTCATAGTGGTAACGGTAAGATATAATTATACGTTTATTATCGTCAACAACATATACCAACCGATTACTGTCATCTATGCGGCGAGACCAGAAATCAGCTAGGCTTTCTTTAAGAGGCTCAGGTTTACGTATACCCATCAAAATGATGACGTTGAGTATCGGGTATGAGCTTGTTGATACGTTTAAGTGTTTTCTTGTCTTGGCCTTGCCAGTAAACATAATCTGACTACGCCTCCGTAGTCGACGCTAATATTTCAATCATCGAGCAATCCATGCTCCTCTGTTTTGCCTGCACGATATTGCTGGATTGATTTACTTAGATGAGCGGCATTTGCAGGACTCTAGAGTAAATGCACTGGTTAGGCATTTTAATCGTCAATTAACAGATGCCCAAAATAAGAGAACACACCTATCATAACACCTGTGAATAGTTGTGCATGTACAAGATAGGACAATTTTTTCAACTCTCTTGGAGAGTATCGCCAGCTGATAAAAATACCGAATAGCCCTTGCCAGATTACTAGTGCGAGTACCGCAGGGAAAAAAGAATATGCATTGGTAAACCCATTAAAGCGATGTGCAGAAGTATTATAGCCACCGCACCGATACCGAAATATACATGCGTTCTATTTAATAGATTGATCAAACTATCTATAAGCGGCGGGTCAAGCTCTATACTGTATTCTGGTAAGAGCCTTTTAGCGATAGCCCCTTTTCCAAAAAACAATTTGATTAGAGTTCTGGCGTAAATGAATACGAGTAGCCATAAACCAATCTCTCCTAACCCTTCACCTATTTCAGCTAAAAATGTTTCACGCTCTTCAACTGGCGGGTAAAGGCTAAGGGCGTATATATAATATCCAATTGATAAGGCTACAGTGCTTCCTGTAAAAACAAGAATCTTTTTTAAACCCGTAGATACCGATTTCATTGTTTCATATTCCTAACGCCTACATTTGTGGCCGAACGAAGTGAGGTCCGGCCCAGCCGTTTTTTGGCTGGGCGATGCAAGATGGCCTTGTTACACGTTTTGATAGTTTGATACCTCGATAAGGTTGCCGTCAGGATCTCTAAAATATACTGACTCAACTTTACCTTTTGCACCTGTACGGCTTACTGGCCCCTCGATCACTGTAACGTCACAATTGTTTAAATGCTCGATAGCACTACCTATCGGGGTGGTAATAATAAAACATAAATCAGCACTACCTGATTTAACATTATTCGCTTTAGGTTCGAATTCACTGCCCAGTTGATGGAGGTTTATTTTCTGATTGCCAAATGACAACGCAACTCGGGACTCACCGAATATAACTTTTTCCATGCCCAATACTGATTGGTAGAAACTTACACTCTCCTCAATATCTTTGACGGTTAAAACTAAGTGATCAATTCTATCTACTTGCACAATACACCCTGTATTTTTTACATGTAACGCCTTTAGGTGCGGCTCGAACCCGAAGGCGAGACCGGTTGAACGCTTGGTTAGCTTCTATTTTTGGAAGATAGTAAAAACTTTCGTAAATCTCTTTCTTGCCTCAATACGTGAAGGATATAGACTGAGTCGCTATCTACTTTGTAGAAAACACGACAAGGATTTACTACAACTTCTCTATAATTTAGAGTCGAAATTTCTTCAGGTACTCTGCCTGAGTCAGGGAATTGTTCGAGCCTCTGCACCTTGCTGAAAACGTTTTCTACTAGCTGCCTCGCAGCGTACGGATTACTAACTTCAATATAATCTGCAATATCGTTCAGATTAATTAATGCTGGCTCAGTCCAGATTATTTGAGCCATTTACTCATCTTCTCTTTAGCTTGCGACATGTCCATTGTTCGACCTTCACGGATTGCCTGTTCGCCTTTCGCGATACCTTCCAGGATTTTCATCCGATCTACCATCAACTCATAATCAGCCACATCAACCAAATAGGCTGATGGCTGGCCATGTTCAGTTATAAGAATAGGTTCTTTTGACTCATGCAGATCTGCAAGCAGTTTCGTTGCTTGTCTCTTTAATGTAGTAACGACTTCAGTTCTCATAGTGACACCTTATATTAAAATGTATCACTATAGTATCACTCGAAATCAAAAAAAAC
>NZ_LWGA01000826.1:0-2311 GCF_001635235.1 Oleiphilus sp. HI0117
CTATTTCTCTTATTCAGAGTAATAATTCCATGATTAAGCGTCCGGTTTTAAAGATCGGCAATCAAATTCATCTTGGATTCAAGGCTGATAACTACGCCCAATTATTCGAGATAAACGACTAAATAAAGAGTACAGGGTCTCCCCCTTATCTTAAACAACTTATACATATTATTTAATTAGGAGTATTCCATGACAATTGCACTAGGACTTGGTATCGGTAGCAAAAACGGCGCAGGCGAGTGGCTTGAAACATTCTTCCCAGCACCACAATTCCAACCTGACTCCTCTTTGGTTGCTAGCATCCAAGAAACACTAGGCCTTGAAAGCGGCAATACAACAACAGAATTAAATGATGAGCAGATTGAAGAGCTAGCAAAAATCGCAGCGCTTTCTGACATCGCAAGCCAAATGAAAGGCTCAAAAAGCCCGGCCGTAGTGGTTATTATCGAAGAAGATGGCAAGGCTAGCAGCACGCCTGAAGTGTATTTAAAACTACACCTTTTGTCTCATCGCCTGGTTAAGCCGCACGGCATTAATCTTGACGGTATTTTTGGTTTACTGCCAAATGTTGCATGGACTAATAAAGGTCCAATTGACCTATCTGAATTAACAGCTAAGCAACTTGAAGCACGAGTAGCCGGTGAATTGATTGAAGTTAAGTCTGTTGATAAATTCCCACAGATGACCGACTACGTCGTACCTGGCGGCGTCCGTATTGCCGATACAGCCCGCGTACGTCTTGGCGCCTACATTGGTGAAGGCACCACAATCATGCATGAAGGCTTTGTAAACTTTAATGCAGGCACAGAAGGCACCTCAATGATCGAAGGCCGTATCTCTGCAGGTGTAATGGTAGGAAAAGGTTCTGATCTTGGCGGTGGCTGCTCTACCATGGGTACCTTATCTGGTGGCGGTAACATCATCATTGCGGTTGGTGAGAACAGTTTGATCGGCGCAAATGCAGGTATCGGCATTCCTTTAGGTGATCGCTGTACTGTTGAGTCAGGTCTCTACATTACTGCTGGCACTAAAGTAGTTATGCTTGACTCTGAAAACCAGGTCGTTGAGACGGTTAAAGCACGTGATCTAGCAAATAAAGCTGACCTACTGTTCCGCCGAAACTCGGCAAATGGTCGAGTTGAATGCTTAACTAATAAGACTGCCATTGAACTGAATGAAGAGCTTCACGCCAATAACTAGTATCTGGCTAAGCAACTAACACTGCCCTAACAGGGCAGCCCTTAAAGGCGCACTCATAATCAAAGCTTTTTAATGCTTACATCTATGGATGCGCTTTTTTGCATATATACAACGATTGAAACGACGAGCCTAATTATGAGCGATAGCACAACTGACACGATCCAACTGACCCAAGCACTTATACAGCAGCCCTCTGTTACACCAGAAGACTGCGAGTGTCAGGATATTATGATGCGTCATTTGGCTCCGCTAGGCTTTGAAGCCGAAACAATGATCTTTGAAGATGTGACCAATCTTTGGGCTCGTAAAGGTACGGAAGCGCCTTTAATCGCATTTGCGGGGCATACCGATGTTGTCCCTACCGGCCCAGAACAAGAGTGGACATACTCACCCTTTTCGGCCCGTATTCAGGGAGATATGCTACATGGTCGTGGCGCTGCTGATATGAAGGGCAGCCTGGCTGCATTTATCACCGCCTGTGAGCGCTTTGTTAAAAAACATCCCGACCATCAAGGCTCTATCGCTTACTTAATTACCAGCGATGAAGAAGGACCAGCAACAAACGGTACCGTTAAGGTTGTTGAAACTTTGGAGGCGCGTAATGAAAAAATTGATTGGTGCCTGGTTGGTGAGCCATCCAGTACCAAGGTGCTCGGTGATGTGATCAAGAACGGCCGCCGCGGATCTTTAAACGCAAAACTTACCATTAAAGGCAAACAAGGACATGTTGCCTACCCGCACTTGGCGAACAACCCTATTCACCTGGCAATGACTGCCCTTGACGACCTATGCAAACTTGAATGGGACAGTGGCAATGAATTCTTCCCCGCGACATCATTCCAAATCACCAATATCAATTCCGGTACCGGTGCGACGAACGTGATACCCGGTACTGTCGAGACACTTTTTAACTTTCGATTTTCTACTGAAGTCACCGCCGAGCAACTTAAAGCAGGTGTCGTCAAAGTGCTTGAGCAACACAAGCTGGATTACGATATCCAGTGGACATTAAGCGGAGAGCCCTTCCTAACCGCAGCGGGCCCACTCGTCGACGCAGCGGTTAAAGCGATAAAAACAGTTAAAGGTATCGACACAGAGCTTTCAACCTCAG
>NZ_LWGA01000827.1:0-4233 GCF_001635235.1 Oleiphilus sp. HI0117
GGGAATGAACCCGCGCGATATCGGGCGTCGAGTACGTGCCGCATTAGATAAAGTCGGTTTGCTTTCAAAAGAGAAAATGACACCCATTCAGCTCTCAGGCGGTGAACAACAGCGTATCGGTATTGCCAGAGCCGTTGTCAATAAACCTCCCGTTTTGTTAGCCGATGAACCAACCGGAAACCTCGACCCCGAGCTTTCAGCCGAAATCATGAACTTGTTTAGCGAGTTCAATCAAGTCGGCGTCACGGTACTGATAGCGAGCCACGACTTGGCATTGATTCATCATATGCACTATCGCGTAATCTCGCTTCAGCAAGGAAGTCTGATCGACTCACGTTCTCAATTTGCTGGAGCAGATGACTAATGGCTGAGCTACCCAAATCTTCAGGCGCTCGACCGGCTCCTCCGCCAAGTGCTGCAAACCACTATATAGAACACCATAAAAAGGTGGCTAAGGCGACTCTGCTGTCATTGCTAAAAACACCCATTGCCAGTCTCTTTACCTGTGCAGTGCTCGGCATAGCTCTGGTTCTGCCAGCTTTGTTGACTAGCCTTTTAAGCAATATTGAATCACTAGGTGAAGATTGGGATGGCAGCGCACAAATAACGCTCCTACTTAAAAAGGGCGTGCCGCTTATTGATGGACAAAGGCTTGCTGACGATATTGCAAAAAGAAAGAGTATCACCAGCAGCCAGTTTATCGATAACGATAGCGCGCTGAGCAATTTTAAAGAACGCTTCGAGTTTGCCGATGCAATCGACTACTTAGACAGCAACCCCTTGCCGCATGTCATTATTGTTCGCCCATCAGATGCTCTAAATACGATTGAGCATATTGAGCAGCTCAAAGATGCTCTAATTACTCTTCCTGAAATCGAAAGTGCGATACTCGATGTGGTTTGGGTAAAGCGGCTTCAGTCGATCATTAATATGCTTCAGCAAGCAGTAAGCGTTATCGGAATAATGCTCGCACTGGTTGTTATTCTGGTGCTAGGGAATACCATTCGCCTAGCAATCGAGAACAAAAAAGAAGAAATTATTGTAATTAAACTCGTTGGCGGAACAGATGGTTTCGTTCGTAGGCCCTTTCTATATATGGGTGTATTATTTGGTTTTGGCGCCAGTCTAGTTGCCTGGATACTGCTTATTATCATTACCGCTATTCTTAATGGCCCGGTTGAGGCATTGGCCAGCTCATATCAAAGCACTTTTAGTTTGTCATCACTGAGTTTTGAATCTACACTATTGTTATTCTTAATAGGGACAGGGCTGGGCTGGTTTAGCTCTTGGCTTGCAGTACGCAAACATTTGGATGATATTGAACCAAGTTAATCAAGTAGAAATCCTATATTGCTGAGTCTTAAGTTTTATTAATCTTGTCTCTGCAACAGTAATTTTCAAAGTAGTACTCTTTTTTCTCCCTTTAGAATACTTTATGATTGCTTAATATATGTACAATTTTTCTGTATGGAACTTTTTCTTTGTTCTGCTGTCTAAATTTGAGCAGAGCAAAATATTGAACACTAAAATTCTTACGGAATAAATGTTGGAGGTTTTATTATGGGTACAAGCTTACAGCCCGTAGATATGCTTACCCCGGGCGCAAACCTGGAGTCATACATTCAGGCCGTGAATGGTATCCCTATTCTGAGCGTTGAAGAAGAACGCAAGCTTGCTGATCGTTTACATGATGAACACGATCTTGAAGCTGCACGCCATATGGTTATGTCTCATCTTCGCTTTGTTATTCATATTGCTAAAAGCTATGCCGGCTACGGTTTGGCTCAGGCAGACCTTATTCAGGAAGGTAACGTAGGCTTGATGAAAGCTGTTAAGCGTTTTAACCCTGAGTATGGCGTTCGCCTGGTTTCTTTTGCTGTACATTGGATCAAGGCAGAAATTCACGAGTTCATTCTACGAAACTGGCGCATCGTTAAAATTGCGACGACTAAAGCTCAGCGTAAAATGTTCTTCAATTTGCGCAGCAACAAAAAACGTTTAGCTTGGTTCACTCATAAAGAAGTTCAGGACGTAGCTGAGAACCTCGGTGTAGAACCAAAAGTCGTACGAGAAATGGAAGGTCGCTTAAGTGCTCACGATGCATCTTTCGACATGGGCGCCGATGATGACGAAGATAGCGCATATCAGGCTCCCGCTAATTTCATTGAAGATCATAGCCATAACCCGGCTCGTCGACTGGAAAAGCTGGACAGCACTGAATACGCAAATTCCCGTTTACACGAAGCCTTAAAAACTCTGGATGAACGCAGTTTCGATATTCTATCCAAGCGCTGGTTGACCGAAGATAAAAAGACTTTGCATGAACTCGCTGATGAGTACGGCGTTTCTGCAGAACGTATTCGACAACTAGAAAAAAATGCAATGAAGAAGGTTAAAGCCCTAATCGAAGATTAAGGTTTGGCTCGATATATAAACCGCCTACTTGGGCGGTTTTTTCGTTTTAGGAGAAAAGATGAAGATCGCATTTCTTGGGATCGGCCTGATGGGCTACCCAATGACACAAAAGTTACTGGATGCCGGTTTCGAATTATTGCTATGGAATAGAACTGCCGAGAAGATGGCAGATTTCGCCGATAAAGCCGAACTTTGTGCAAGCGCCGCCGAGGCGATTAGCCAAGCAGAAATTATTATCAGCATGTTGGAAAATGGCGATATTGTCGATCAGGTTATCTATCAGTCACAAGCTTATCAAAGCGCGAAGCCGAATAGCTTATTTATCGACATGAGCTCAATTCCGCCTTCTACCGCTCGCAAGCACGCCCAGTTAGCAAAGCAGCATCAGTGTCACTATCTGGATGCGCCAGTTTCCGGCGGTACAGCAGGTGCTCAGGCGGCCACCTTATCTGTTATGGCGGGTGGTGATAAGCAGCAATTCGAACGAGCACAAGAGCTCTTCCAGGCATTTGGGAAGTCTACTTACATTGGTGATACCGGAAGTGGCCAGCTATGCAAACTGGCCAATCAAGCGATTGTCGGCATCACAATTGGCGCCGTATCAGAAGCACTGTTATTAGCCTCCGAAGGTGGTGCGGACCCTGAAGCCGTACGAGAAGCCCTAAGTGGAGGCTTTGCTGCCAGCCGTATTCTCGAATTACATGGACAAAGAATGCTAGAGCGAAACTTTGAGCCAGGCGCGACCTCTCGTGTCCAGCTTAAAGACCTGAAAACTATACTTGATGAAGCGCGAAACGAAGGTCTGACACTGCCCCTATCTCAGCGTACTTATGAGTCTTATCTATCTCTGGTTGCTAATGGCAATGAAAATGTCGACCATAGCGGCCTACTGCTTGAGCTAGAACATATGAACCAGACTCAACTGAAATCTACTAGTTAAGTGTTTTAGCAAACTCATCGCAAGGATATAAGCATGCCCAAGTTCGCCGCCAATCTCACTATGCTATTTACCGAACTTCCTTTTATGAGTCGCTTTGAGGCTGCCTCAAAAGCCGGTTTTAAGTACGTTGAGTACTTATTTCCCTATCAATGGCCCGCTAAAGAACTTGCCGAGGCACTCGATGCTAATGGGCTAGAACAAGTGCTATTCAATCTCCCGCCTGGTAATTGGGATGCAGGAGAGAGAGGTATCGCCGGCTTACCCGGACGTGAGGATGAATTCAAACAAGGGCTCGAAACAGCGCTGGAATATGCGCAAACACTTGGGGTTAAGCAGATTAATTGCTTATCAGGTTTAAAACAGCCTGACTGTAGTGACGAGCAACACTGGCAAAAACTTGTTGCTAACGTCAAATATGCTGCCCAAGCGCTTGCCAGAAAAAATATAACACTGATGGTTGAAGCAATTAACAGTAAAGTTGATATGCCTGGGTTCATAATTGATACATTAGACAAAGCTCTGCAGCTACTCGAGGACGTCAATGAAGAAAATGTAAAGATCCAGTTTGATATCTATCATATGCAAATCATGCATGGCGATATTATCCGTAAGATAGGATCTGCCCAAGCCCAGATCGGCCATATCCAGTTTGCCGATAACCCCGGCCGACACGAGCCAGGTACCGGCGAGCTTAACTTCTCGCAGATCTTCAAAGCACTTGATAGGCTTAATTACTCAGGCTATATCAGCGCCGAATATATACCATCATCTACCACTGACGCCTCACTCTCATGGCTTTCCCAAAGCAATAAGTAAGCGGGTTACGAACATTTAACTGGTTATATAAATCCACTAAGTTTATATATTTATATTCACTG
>NZ_LWGA01000828.1:0-7966 GCF_001635235.1 Oleiphilus sp. HI0117
AAACTCAGACTTCCTGCCTGAAGAAATCTCTAAAGAGTTAAAAGTATTCCAGGAAGATGTCGACCCGATGACGGCATCCGAGGTCTATCAAGCCTTTAATGAGGAGTTTGGTCAGAAGCCAGAATCCCGATATTTTGGTTTTGATGTCAATAACCCGATTAAATCCGGCTCAATTGGCTCAGTATTTGTTGCTAAGAAACCAATGCAGCATGGGGATGAAGAGGTTCTAGTCCCGGTCGTCGTAAAGGTGGCACGTCATAACCTAGAGCGTGAGTTTGCTATGGGTTCTCTGGCCATCGAGCTGATGCTTATCAGTAGTCAGTACTGGGCACCTCATAGTAAGTTGAGGCCGTTTTTGGCGGCAATGTCAGAACAGATAAAGGAATTTACCAAAGGCTTTGAGCAAGAGCTCGATTTTAAACATGAAGCAGAAATTCAAGACCGTTTCTATCAGCGGGCCCTGGCATCGCCAGTATGGTATGTACCGGGTTTATACGGTGCTACTGGACGCATCATTGAAATGGAATTCCTTCAGGATGCCATGGCGATAAACCAGGCGATAGATCGTTACCGTGGTAAGCGAAAGAAAAAGTTTCAGAGAAAACTTGCCGACAATTTCCTATACACCATGCTTGAACATCTTCTGATACACCAGGAGTTTCACGGAGATCTTCACCCTGGAAATGTGATGGTAGATCTCGATGCCAGGTTGTTCCTTATTGATTGGGGAAATGCCGTCGATATGCGTGGTAAGTGGGGAATGGTAGGTCGTTACCTGGCGTCGGTATTGAGTGGCGATGTTGATATGCTGACGATGACTCTTATTCAAATGAGTAAGGGCCAAAAAGGAAACCTGGAACGCTATGACGAGATTAAAACAGCGCTTGAAGAAACGTTGTTTAAAAAGAACGTTACCCCATTGGGTAGAGACTTTATGTTTCGCCTTTATGAAGAGGGGCAGGAAGGCTTGCGCCAGCGTTTACAGACTGCCTTGCATTTAATGTCTAATACCTATCAGCTTGATATGACCATTAAGAGCGATTATCTACACTTATCTAGATCTTTGTTTGCTATGGTCGGCACCTACAATAATCTTTATAAAGATATCTCTGGCTGGACAATGGCGAAAGATCTTGTTGCGGATGTAGCGATGTTTCCGCTTCGTTTTACTTATCACCGCATTGTTAGGCCGAATATTCTATCTGAGCCTGAAGATTCACCCTATGCTACGAATCATTTTGCTGCCCAAGAGCAATTAAAATCAAAAACGGCCCCTGTCGCGCCAATGTCTTTACTAGAAATTCAGTAGGCCGGCTGGTGAGTTCAGAAACTGATGAAAGCTTAATAACGCTATTTGAAGATGCTAATCTTCTTGCCGTTCATAAGCCAGCTGGTATCCCTTTTCACTGTGATGACCTACTTCAAGGGATTGTGCAAAAGGTTAGGCTTCAGTTCGAATCTGAGCAGCTTTTCCCTGTTCATCGCTTAGATAAAATGACTTCTGGATTGATGGTTTTCGCAAAGACTCAGGCCTCGAACAAAGCAATAAGTGAAATGCTCCAGAATAAAACCATCGAAAAGTACTATCTGGCACTGAGTACTAAGAAACCAGGTAAAAAGCAGGGGGCGGTTGCCGGTGATATGGTTAAAGGGCGTCGTGGTAGTTATTTGCTTCGTCGAGAAAAAACTAATCCTGCTGTGACTCGTTTTTTCGCCAAGGCGCTCGACCCGATGTTGAATAAAGATACTGAACTGAGCACGAAAGAAGGCTATTGGCTATTTGCATTAAAGCCAGAAACCGGTAAAACTCATCAGCTTCGTGTAGCCTTAAAGTCACTAGCGAGCCCAATTTTAGGTGACGAGCGCTATAGTGGTATGAAGGCTGATAGAGGCTATCTGCATGCTTATAAGATGTGCTTTGATTTGTTCGGACAGCGCTATGATATCACCGATGAGAACTTTCAAGGTGAAGCTTTTAGCCTCACAAGTTTAAGCGAAAGCAATGATTTTAGACTGCCTCAGAAGCTAAATTGGCCCAAGGCTGCTTTCAAGTTAGACAACAAGCAAACATAAGTATTTATTTTCCTAAGACAAGCCCTTCGCGACGCTTGTCTGCGCCGCCAAGCAAGCCTTGTTCAGTAAAGATCACCCCATGCAAGCCTGAGTTTAAATCTTTCACTTTTGTTTGGTAGCCCATGCCTTCAAAGACGTCTTTTAGTTTCTCTGCCGAGCTGTTTGCTTCGATATCCATCACACCAAAGCGATTAACTATATGCGCCTGATCAAAGGCTTCTTGTGGCGTCTTTTCCCAATCCAAAATTGCAATTAAGCTGTTGGCGACATAGTTAATAATGCGTGAACCGCCGGGTGAACCCAGAGCGACATAGGGCTGTTTGAGGCCATTGGTATCTTTTTTAAAGACGATGGTGGGTGCCATCGATGAACGCGGACGCTTACCTGGTTCAACACGGTTAGCAACGAGTTTTCCTTTATGGTGAGCCCTAAAGGAAAAGTCAGTGAGTTCGTTATTTAAAAGGAAGCCATTCACCATTAGTCTGGAACCAAAACCATTTTCTATGGTACTGGTCATCGAAACTATATTTTTATCTTTATCAACGATCACAAAATGGCTGGTTGAGGGGACTTCGATTGACTTACCTGCCTGATAGGCGGCATAAAATTTTGCATCGGGAACTCCCGGCGATACACCTTGCAGGGCTGTTCCTGGCGTAATTAGCTTTGATCTACTTCTAAGGTAGTGCTTGTTGAGCATGGCTTTTGGCCAGTCTACAAATGCCGGGTCCGCAATATATTGCCCTCGATCAGCAAACGCTAGGCGGCTGGCATCGGCGATAAGCTGCCATGTTTCTGCAGAGTTTGAGCTTCTTTGTGACAGCCCGAAAGGCTCTAGGATGCCGAGTATTTGCGCAATGCTAGTCGCACCAGAGCTTGGTGGCCCCATTCCGCAAACTTCGTAAGTCTTGTAAGGAGAGCACACCGCTTGCCGTTCAATCACTTTATAGTCTGAGAAATCTTTCTGGGATAGAAAGCCTGGGTTGCTCGCTTGCTTTACTTTATCAACGATTGTTTGGCTAATATCGCTATTATAGAAGTAATCACCACCATGTTTTGCTAGAGCGACCAAGGTGTTTTTGTAAGCAGGGTTCTTAAGTTGCTGTCCTGCTTGTATCGCACGTCCATCAGGAAAGAAATATTGGTATGCGCTATCATCACTGCTCAAATATTTTTCATCTCTTTTTACTGCGTTCGCTAACCGTGGGCCTACATTAAAACCATTTCCGGCAAGTTGTATCGCAGGGCTGAGTAGAGATAGCCACTTCTTCTTACCATATTTCTTGTGGACCTCAGCTAAAAGTTTAACCGTCCCGGGTGTGCCTACTGATCGACCACCTACTACCGCGTCGAAAAAAGCCATTGGCTGAGCGTCTTCTTTTAAGAAAAGTTCTGAGTGAGCGTCTAAGGGAGCAGTCTCACGCCCGTCAAAGGTAGTGAGCTTGTTATTTTGTGAGTCATAGTAGACCAGGAATGCGCCACCGCCTAAACCGGAGGATTGCGGTTCAACCAGACCAAGTACCGTTTGTACGGTGACCATAGCATCGATGGCATTACCGCCTTGCTCTAATACCTTATAGGCTGCTTTACTTGCTTCCGGGTGTGCACTGACAACCATAAACTCTTTTGCATAGCGCGATTTTATAAGGTCAGAAGCGGGGCGTATTGTTTGGGTTTTGAGTTGTTTATTATCTGCTTGGCCTTGCTCTGGAGCGAATAGGTCACTTACTTGCTGACAGTGAAGCAAAGGAGAATAGAAAGATAGTATTGTTATGAAGGTGAGTAGCGACTTCATTTAGCGATATCCTCTTACTTAGGTTCTTATTCTGGAGCGGCTTAACAGTGCGTTACTTGTGCTTGAGCAGGGTAGACAACTTTTCGGCTTTTTCATAGAGCCAGCCTTGTATTGAATCGCAGCCACACTCTAGCAAGAAGTCGTTTTGTTCCTGGCTCTCGACACCTTCGGCAACTACTTTCATATCCAAACCGTGCGCCATTAGGATAATAGCAGAGACGAGTTTGCAGTCAGATTCGTAAAAAGGAAGTTCGTTAATAAACTCTCTATCGATTTTTAAGGTGTTAAAGCTGAATTTTCGGAGGCTGCTTAAAGATGAATATCCTTGGCCGAAATCATCCATTGCGAGTTTCATACCTAGCTCAGTTATTTTATTAAGTATGAAGTCCGTATTGCTCTGGCTGGACATCAGAACGCCTTCTGTAATCTCAATTTCTACCGAACTATAGTCAATGCCCGAGGAGGATACCGTGTCGCTCAAGACATCTATAAGACTTGGTGAGTTAAATTGAACCGGAGAAATGTTTATCAACATTGTGCAGCGTGCATTGTAATGAGCTTTAAGCTCGACCAGCGCAGCTAAAGACTGCTGAATTACGAACTCACCAATCGGAATGATCATGCCGTTTCTCTCGGCTACTGGGATAAATTCGGCAGGGGATACTTGGCCAAGATGCTCGCTGTGCCAGCGTAATAATGCTTCAAAGCCTATTACTTGTTTACTTTGTGCGTCGATCTTTGCTTGGTAGACCAAGTACATTTCGTTCTTGTCCAAGGCAGCGCGAAGTGCTTGCTCTAACTCTATTTGACGCGATACTTTCTCTTTTCGCTCTGTAGTGTAAAAAGCATAGGAACCGTTAGAGAATTCTTTTGCTACGTGAGTTGCTGAATCGGCATTCTTAAGTAATTCATCAGATGTGTCGCCGTCAAAAGGAAAAATTGAGATCCCGATGCTCGCCGAAAGAGTGTATAAACCCGCATCTATTTGAAAGGCTGCCCGAAACTGCTCCAATACGGAGCTGGTTGTTGAAGCTAGGTCGGACACATCATTAAAGTGACTGATGATAATCAGGAATTGATCACCACTGAGGCGGCCCAGTGTGTCACCCTCTGTTAGTGTTGTGCCAAGCCGCTCAGCAACTTGTTTCAGGACTTGATCCCCGGCACTGTGCCCGTAGGAGTCATTAATCTTCTTAAATTCATCGATGTCTATCGAAAGCATGGCTACTTTCGAGTTGTTCTGTTTGGCTTCGTTAATGCGTTCTCGTAAACGGTCTTCGATCAGGAAGCGGTTTGGAAGGTCGGTTAGCTGGTCATAATGCGCTGAACGAAGTATCTGTGAAGTTTGCTGTCTTACTTTACGCTTTAGCATCATGTTCCAAAGCGCACCGATAATGATGATGACAAAAAGAGCAGCACTTATCCGAAGAACGATCATTAGGCTCTGCTCGTTATCGACTTTTATGCTTGTCCATTTTTGGCGGATAGCCTCTTCTTCTTCCACCGTAATACTGTCCAGACCTTTTTCAATAATAGAAACCAATTCGGGCCAGTCATTACGTACGGCGAAGTGTAGGTTTTGTTTCTCTTTTGAAACGGGGGCGGCTACCTTTAGGTTGTTAAGGTTAAGCTTCCTTATCCAATAAGAAGTTGAGGCGACATTTCCTACAAATGCATCGACTTCGCCACCTGACAATGCAAGCAAGGCTTCATTCAGGGTTTTGTATGTATGGGGCTGGATATTCGACTGCTCAGTGACAAAGCCATAGTGCGATGAATTTGCCTGAACAGCGACTTTATGAGTGCTGAGTCAGATAAGCCAGAAATAAAGGGAAAATCTGACTGAGTGACAATGACACGATGGAAGCTCAGGTAAGGGCGGGTATAATTAAAAAAATTTCTTACGCTCTTCAGTCATACCCACAGCCGGCATAACATCCAATTGTTTATTTTTTGCTTTCTCGGTCACTTCTGCCCAGCTTAGGTCAGGAATGACTTCCAAATTTAAATTTAAGCGCCGATTTAACAAGCTAATATAGTCCGAGGCCAGACCCTTGTATTGGCCATCTTCAAAAAACTCAAAAGGAGCGAACTCCGGGTCTACACCCAATTTAATAGTTGGATGAGCATCTGCCCAAGCACGTTCATCAGGACTTAGACGAACTTGCCTGTTGGCTTGTAAATAATCGATCGGAAGCCATTTAGAGCGAAGCGCTTGAAGCTGATCTTCGGGAATGCTGCGCAGAGCCTTGGTTAGAATTGAAGATAAAAGCGGCCAGTCTTTTCTTACTGCAATCGACTCAGGCGAGCCATTACTGTCGTATATTGCTGCATATTTTAAGTTTGAGATCAGATACTTGGTGCGATAATAATGCCCAGCACCAATAAATGAGACGGCTGCATCGGCATCACCGACAGACACGGCATTGAGCGCATCAAGCATCGTATCAACCTTCAAGGGTTGAATCGTAGGGAACTCTTTAGTAATTCGTTTAGCGTATTGGTAGTCAGAAACCAGAGCAACTTTTTTATATTTCAGGTCAAATTTGCTATCAATCTCTGTGTTGTCGTCACGAGTGATAATAACTAATGACTTTCGAATATATGGGTCAGAGAACTTGAACCAGGTATTGCGTTCATCACGCTCTACCATTGTTGCCACAATATCTACTTTATGTTGCTTGGCATCTTCGTATAGCTCTTTCCATTGCGTTTTTGCATAGGGCGAAAACTCGACCCCCAGTTTTTTTGAAATAATACCGAACAACTCTGGCGAAAAACCATCGATAGATTTGTCATTGTCCAAAAAACTGTAGGGAGGGAAGTAACCATCATATGCTATTGATACAACGGGATGTAGTGCTAACCACTCTTGTTCTTCCAGGCTTAAGTTGATTGAGCTATCGGGCGTCGCGTGGCTATATAGCGGGGCTAAAATAAAACCTAATATAAGCAGCTGCAAACACTGAGTGAGTGAAGAAAAAGACGTAATCCTAGGGAAAAGAGTAGCTGCTATTACTGATTTTTTAGGGGGGTGACCATGCTGCTTGTTGCTCATAGACGTCCGGATTGTTCTGTAGAGAGTTAGGGCTTATGTATACCTAGTTTTAAACCAAATAATACAAGCACTTAACAGTGATTCCCAAACGCTAGTAAAATGTAGGCAAAGCGCTCCTTGTTTTGAGCGCCTTCCCCGGCCTATGAGCTAATTCAGAATAGATGATTTGTTTGCTTTAAATCGGTCATTCTTCCATTGGCGCTGGGTTCTTGCGGCTTTTTCGCCACTCATACTTGTTAGAATCTCGAAGTAATCTGACTGGTATTTATCTTTTAAAATATCTTCTTTAGTCTTACCTTTCACAGCATAGACTGTCTGAATATTTTGTTGGTCAAAAGCTCGCCATTCCTGCTCATCTTTTAACAAAGAATATTTATGGCCTTCCAGAGCTTTTCTAACCTTGGCTGTTTCAAAGCTGCCTGCGCGTTCTACGGCGTCTTTGTATTGATATAAAATTGAATATGCCGAAGCTGCGGAAGAAGAAGGGTAGGCGTCATAGCGTTTGCTAAAGGTTTCAACGAATTTTTTGCCTGTTTCATAATTGTATTGTTCTGGTATATTCCATGCCCAGGGTAAAGCACCAACAACGCCCTCCATTGCTTCAGGTCCAGCACTTTTGGCCATGCCTAAGGTCAGGTTAGGTACGACGATAGACATTTTTTTCTTAAGCCCCATGGCGGTGACCATTTTTAAGGCTTTTGCCATATCATCGCCAAATAAAACCAACACTAATACATCGGGTACTTCTTCTTTCGCTGCGTCTAAGGCCGCCTTGAAGTCCTGCTTTGTCGCACCAGGGAAGGGGACAAGTGCGCGCTGGTGTGCTTTTTTGTCTTTGGTTTTGCTGAACTTGCGAATTGAGTTTTCAGTCGACCAGCCTCAGGTATAGTCTGCAGTGATGTAGAATAACTCTTTACCTTTGAAGTTTTTCTTTAGGTATTTTGAAAGCACTTTAGCGCCCATCCAGGCGTTATAACTTTCCCTGAACATGTGGGTATGACCGTCTTTCCCCGTCGTGGCATTTGAGTAGGTTAGCGTGC
>NZ_LWGA01000829.1:0-4144 GCF_001635235.1 Oleiphilus sp. HI0117
AAAAATGAACCAAGCACTCGACCCAACACTCATTGAAGACATTGTTTCTGACCACGGTCAGTGGCAGGCCTATCTGCGTTTACGCTTTGCGCAACGATCACGTGGTACACGCTTGGTTGCTAGTGAACATCAAGGTCCGCTTTACGTTCAAAAAGCGTTTTACCCTGAAGGCCCTGACTGTGCGCACGCTTATTTGCTGCACCCGCCGGGCGGCTTGGTAACTGGTGATACCCTAGATATCGACATACAGGTTGAATCTGGCAGTGAGGCACTCATCACTACGCCCGGCGCGGGTAGAGTCTATAAGGCTCGCGACGACTCGGGTGTTCAAACACAAAATATGACCTTGCGAGTCGAAAGCGACGCCGTGTTGGAATGGTTACCGCTAGAAACTATTCTTTTCCCTAAGTCTCATGCACGTATGAATACCCAAGTTGAACTGGCAGAAGGTGCTAAGGTAATGGCTTGGGAGGTCACTTGTTTTGGCTTACCGGCGAATAACTTGGCGTTCGAAGACGGTAGTTGCGAGCAGCGCTTGCAGATATGGCAGCAAGGCCGTATTCGTTTCAATGAAGCCCTCAGTTTAGCGCCAGGTGACACATCCGTTTTACATGGAACGGGTGGACTTCAAGAAAAGCCCGTTAATGCACTATTTGTTGCTGGGCCCTTCAACGAAACTATCGATAGTGCGGAGCATGAAACCATGCTTGAGGCATTGCTTATCAAACAAAGTGGTATGCCAGGAGATGATTTGCTAGCGTTAAGCATGACAGGTGAGTTTCTAACCGTCAGATACCTCGGTAACTGCACTGAACGAGCAAGAAATTTATTAGGCGAAGCATGGGCATTGGTTCGTCCAGTGCTATCGGGGCGCAAAGCCATCGAACCAAGAATTTGGTTAACTTAAGTGTCAGATTATATAAGAGTGAATTATGGAACTATTACCTAGAGAGAAAGATAAGCTACTGGTTTTCACCGCCGCGTTGCTGGCTGAAAGACGCTTGAACAGAGGCTTAAAATTAAACTACCCCGAAGCCATGGCCTACCTGACAATGGAAATTATTGAAGGCGCTCGAGACGGTAAAACGGTTGCCGAACTAATGAGCTACGGCAAAACCTTGTTGACTGAAGAGCAAGTAATGGACGGTGTCGCCTCGATGATTCATGAAGTGCAAGTCGAAGCGACCTTTCCTGATGGAACTAAACTGGTCACCGTTCACGACCCGATTTCATAAGTCGATTAATTGGCCTTTTTATTCCGTTAGTGACACTCACATAGTCACACCGATGGTAACACTCACAACTGTCATCCCGGTGGTGTTTTAAGCCGGGATCCATGAGGGTTAGTTAGGGGATAACGCAGGAATGACACAACTATGAACGAATATCTATTGATAAGGGGACAAGTATGATTCCTGGAGAATACCAAGTCGCCGAGGGCGATATTGAACTGAACGCAGGGCGTGAGACATTAAGCTTGCGTGTTGAAAACACCGGTGACCGACCCATTCAGGTCGGCTCTCACTATCATTTTTTTGAAACTAATTTAGCTTTAAGTTTTGATCGAGACAAGACCAAAGGCTTTCGTTTAAATATTGCCTCGGGCACGGCGGTAAGATTTGAACCTGGACAGGGCCGGGAAGTAGAGCTGGTGGCTTATGCGGGTGACCGTAAGGTCTACGGATTCCGTGGTGATGTAATGGGCGCGCTATAGCTTTGAGCTGAGGAGAGAAAAGATGACTAAGATGGATAAAAAAGCCTATGCGCAAATGTTCGGTCCAACGGTGGGTGATAAAGTTCGTTTAGGCGATACCGATCTTTGGATCAAAGTGGAGAAGGATTACACCACCTACGGCGAAGAAGTGAAGTTTGGTGGCGGTAAGGTGATTCGAGATGGCATGGGGCAAAGTCAGCGCTCATGTGCCGATACTGTCGACCTAGTGATTACCAACGCTTTGGTGCTTGATCACTGGGGAATCGTTAAAGGTGATGTTGGTGTCAAAGACGGTCGTATCGTCGGTGTTGGCAAAGCCGGAAACCCGGATGTTCAGGACGGGGTTGATATTGCGATTGGCCCTGGCACAGATGTACTCGCGGGTGAAGGCTCTATCCTTACTGCTGGCGGCATTGATGCTCATATTCACTTTATTTGTCCACAGCAAGTTGAAGAAGCCTTAATGTCAGGCGTGACCACAATGATTGGTGGCGGCACCGGCCCGTCAACCGGTACTAACGCCACAACTTGTACCTCTGGACCGTGGTACATCGGTAAGATGATGCAATCCACCGACCAAATGCCCATGAACTTTGGCTTCTTGGGTAAAGGGAATGCAAGTTTACCTGAAGCCCTAAGAGAACAGCTCGATGCAGGCGCTTGCGGCTTGAAGCTCCACGAAGATTGGGGAACCACGCCAGCTTCCATTGATTGCTGTTTATCCGTAGCAGAAGAATATGATGTTCAGGTTGCAATCCATACCGACACCTTGAATGAATCAGGCTTCGTCGATGATACCATTGGTGCGTTTAAAGACCGCGTGATCCACACGTATCACACTGAGGGTGCCGGTGGTGGTCACGCACCTGATATCATTCGTGCTTGTGCTTACCCGAATGTATTGCCTTCATCTACCAACCCAACACGCCCTTACACGCGTAACACGGTTGACGAGCACCTGGATATGCTGATGGTATGTCACCATTTAGATAGTTCTATTCCTGAAGATGTTGCCTTTGCTGACTCAAGAATCCGTAAAGAAACGATTGCCGCCGAAGATATTTTCCATGACCGCGGTGCCTTCAGTATGATTTCCTCCGACTCCCAAGCGATGGGACGTGTCGGGGAAGTGATTACCCGAACCTGGCAAACCGCTCATAAGATGAAGACACAATTTGGTTTGTTGCCAGAAGATTCAGGTTGTGATGCCGACAACTTTAGAGCACGTCGCTATATAGCTAAATACACAATCAACCCTGCTATCGCGCACGGTATCTCTCATGAGGTCGGGTCGATTGAAAAAGGTAAATTGGCCGACTTGGTGTTATGGAAGCCTGCCTTCTTTGGCATCAAACCCTCTACGATTATCAAAGGCGGAATGATCGCTGCAGCACCCATGGGGGACCCTAACGCATCGATTCCAACACCTCAGCCAGTACACTATCGACCAATGTTTGGTGCGCAAGGTTTAGCAGCGGCGAAAACCTCAGTGACCTTTGTCTCAGAAGCGTCTTTGAAGAACGATATTGGCGAGGCGCTTGGTCTTAGCCGAAACCTGAGTGCTTGTAAGAATACGCGCTCTATTCGTAAGTCAGACATGGTGTTGAATGATTGGCAGCCAGAGATCACCGTAGATCCGCAGACTTATGAAGTTAGAGCGGATGGTGAGTTGCTAACTTGTGAACCGGCAGACGAGTTGCCATTGGCGCAATTGTACACATTGTTTTAAACGCTATTTAGGCACCGACCAGTCGGGTTAAAACCCGACCTACAGGCTATGTACTAGCATGGTAGGTCGGACTTCAGTCCGACAAGGTCGAAGCCGATGAGTTCGAGGGTAAATAAGGCCTTCAAAAAAGGAAGATTATGTTAGAAGTATACGAAAGACTCGGCACGCATTGTCATGAAGAGGTTTCAGAAGTCGTCAAGCTAGACTCGGACCAGCGTGATAGAGGACGGCTTAAATTAACGAGTGAAAACGGTGTTGATGTACGTGTCTTTCTAGAGCGTGGCAAGCCTCTATTGGTGGGAGAGTATCTCAAGTCTGAGTGCGGAAAAATTATTCAGGTTCAAGGTGCTGTTGAGTCTGTCGCGCATGCCAGCTGTGAAGACTGGCGTACTTTCTCGCGTGCCTGTTATCATTTGGGTAACCGCCATACAAAAATTGAAGTGGGTGAGCGTTGGTTGAGAATTAAGCCTGACCATGTCTTGGAAGAAATGCTGCACTTACTGGGTTTAGTGGTGACACATGAAGAAGAAGTGTTCGCTCCTGAGTCTGGTGCATATTCCAAGGGTGGGCACTCACATTCACACGGTCATTCTCATGATGGACATTCGCACGAATGAGTAATCCTTTAGCCCTGTCACGTTTGCTGCAGTTAAGCTCGGTTAGCCTACCGGTAGGTGGCTATGCCTTTTCGCAAGGCATGG
>NZ_LWGA01000830.1:0-4656 GCF_001635235.1 Oleiphilus sp. HI0117
TGTAGCTGCTGCGATGAACATTAAGTACGCGGCATAGTCGAGATACCGACCAGCTCCCTTGCTGCGCTTGGATTAACGAAAACCTTTGATCGAGTCCTGCATCAAGAGAGCTGAAGCCTTTTTTAAAATCTCGTTGTCTCCCTCTAGTTGTTTGATCTTGCGTTCCAACTCGCGAATTTTTAATTGATCTGGAGTGAGAGGTGTAGCACTCGACAACCTACCGTTTCGTTCTTCTTTTAATTGTCGCGCCCATTTATCGACCGTGGACTTACCAAGGCCTAAGCTATCCGCGACATCTCGGACACTGCGCCCTTTATCAACAACTTCTTGTGCAACTTCGAGTCTAAATTCTGGAGAGTATGTTGGTCTTGTTCGTTTGCTCATTTTGATACCTAGTTAGTTGATGGTGATAATATCACCTCTAATTAGGTGGCCAAAATTAGTGTGCCACTACAATGCCTATGCAAGGCTCTAGCGCCTCGTAGTACAGGAAGAAATTTAATAAATTCTTGAAGAGGTTTAACCGGACATTAAAGGGACAATGGATCCCTTCATAACCTAAGACTAGCGAAGAATTATATGACTAGATTCGAAGTACTCGGTCTTAACGAGCCAATAGTTTAAACAGTTCATCACCAATCTGTGGCTCACCCTCAGGACAACAGCTCTCTGTTAACCCGGCATACTTAATGTTCTTTGAATAACGACGTGAAGCACCATCATTTTCAAGTCCACTGAAGAAGAACAGCTCTTCACGGTGGTGGTGTCGACATTCACCCGCGAATATCCAGGGTTCAAGGCAAAGTGTATTGTTGAAGCTACCCCACTTACGAGTATCAAAAAGATAAAGCTTATCAAGCTCCAGCTTATCGGAAGTAGCAAACTCATCGATATATGTACTTGCGCCAGAATACACTAGGCAATCCCAGTAGTAAGTGCCGTTATTTTCTGATTTGAACTTCTTGGGTTTAATATAGGCAAAGGAGTCTAGAAAACTTAGCGCACTACTCAAGCCCTGTTCAATATCGTACACCTCATCTAAAGCGTCCTGAATCTGCGCCTCGGTATATCCCGTAGAAGCAAAATGCTTCCATTCGTTGCGAATATCAATAATACGAAATAAGAGACTCTCAATGCCGCTATCCCCTTTCTGCCTAGTCAAATGGTAAAGCTGAGGGAAGCGTGATGAACCAACCGCGTCCGAAATATTTGAGTATTGCTTACAAATATCTCTGAATATGTGCAAATAGTTGCCAAGCGTTGGGCGACGCCACTTTTTCCAAACCCCTTTATCTATCTTGTCTCTTTCAGAAGGATGTTTTTCAAAGTACTCGGCCAGATTAATCAGCGCCAACAATTGCACCCAGTAAGTGAGGATATCGATCGAACTGACTAGACGCTTGTACGAGTCTACATGGCTATCCCTGATTGACTCAGCCATCACAACCACACAAGGCTTGGATAGTTGTCCAGGCTCACTAATATCGGTAGATTGGTTGGAGCGGAGTAAATCCCCAAGCTGGCTAAGTAAACCAGAGCCATACTTAAAGTCGACTACTAACCACAATATAAAGAGTGATGACAATGGTAGCCCGATAGGCAAAAGAAGCGATAAATTCGAAAGACATAAATAGCTGACAAGAATGTAAGCGAAAGCACTACATACAAAGCTGGCAGCAATTTTATAGCTGCTGTTTAATCCTGTTGTCAAATAGGTTAAAAGGAAAAGAAATAAGATGAGGGCAACTAGAAAAAAGACATCCAGGCCATTTAAATAGGCGTATCCACTATCACTAGCCAGCGCCATAGCCGTAGAAGCTAGAATGTAAACACCTGGAGTAAACGCTACTGTAGGCTCGGTTCCATAAAATATCACGTTTGAGTCAGCCGAATTATTATTTACTTGGCCAGACGGAGTAGTAACAATATGAGGCAGTTTAATCGGGCCACCTTTGTTATATGCCACATCATGCTGATCTTGCGCATCATGGGTAAAACCGATCAATACAGTGTCAGGAAGCGCAACGTCATTATCTGCATTACTAAAGTACTTTACATACAACTCTTGGAGAGACTGGGCAGGCATAACATTAGCCAGCGGTAGAAACACCTCTAGATCTTCAAACCGCATACGAGGAAAAGAACTCAACCCGTTCGATGGCAAAATGGGCAGTAATTCAGAATCTACTTCACCACGTGCGGCTAACGCTTCTGCCATATAAGGCACACTCAGTTGCCCTCTTGTTGTGGAGCTTATTTCGTTCACAGAGTAAAGGACGCTTTCATGAGTATTCACATGCGCGAACCTTACATTGTCCAACTGTGCAATAGGCGATATAGGTAAGCTCCAATTACGGTCCAGCGATCTAATTGGCACCCAAACTGCCTCAAAACATGAGAGTGACTTTAATAATTCTTGAGTATCTTTCTCATCAGCTAAAAGATGCTTTCCCACCCACGTTTCTTCTTCTAGAAAAAAGTCGAAAGCAAGATTCTGGACTCCCAATTTACAATATAGATTCAAAGACTCGGCTAATTTGTATGAGGCATATCGTTGTTTATACAGATCGGTGGAAGCATTAAACGTTTCAGATGTATATAAATCATGAATAGAAATACGCAAATCACTATCTAATGAATCATTAGTATTTAAATACCAAGCATACTGCCGGACTTTCTCATCCCAAATTTGCGTAGAGTGCTGTACTGAGGGAATGTTAAATACAATTACCAACACGATCAAAATGGGAAAGACAATCAGCGACACTCTTGAAAGATATGCACGGTTAAATCTAGATAAAAAACGGTGAATTTGGAGACTATCCATTGTATGTGTTTACTTCTACTAAGTTGTCGGTTTTGAGGAGACTAGATTAACGATTTTAGCGGTTAGGTAAAAGCACTTCCCTTTGCTTTTATGCAACCACTCAAACCTCACTATCTGCTCGGATAGCTGAAGCTAACACGACACTGAGTGTTCTTAATAATTTCTTTGGACGCTTCAGCCAGAGCCTTAAAGCTTTTAAAGTCCTCACTTATTCTCTCACCATTGGGGGCAGTAATGCAGCACAGTAAACCTAAACCTTCCTTCCGACCTAACCTACAAGCAAAGAAACTCGTCCATTTCTCCGCTCTCGCTAAGTCGACACTTTTTGGCAGAGACCCTAAAACCTGTTCCACTGATAGAAAAGGTCCTTTCTTAGAAATCCAGTAGTTGATAAATAGCGCAAAAATATCTTCTAATCGCTGGCAGACTTCGGCATTATCTGAATCGACAACGCGTGGTCGCCAGCCCCTCTCTAGAAGCAATTCGAAAGCGCTATTTACTACCCAAGCAGGGATATTACCAATTCCTTTTGCCATATTGTCTAGTTTGGTTCCTGTCATAATAAAATGATCGCACCATCCACTCCCGGAGGCATAATCCACAATTAGTTGTGCTTTTTCTGACGGCGTAAACCCCTTCATAAATGACATATATTCCTTCACTGCGCTCTTACGGTATTCTTTCAAATTTGTGCGATCCACACCTCTCAACAAGTTACTGTTCTCGGTAATACTATTAATCAATTCCAGCAAACTCGTGTCCATTTCATATGTTTCAGTTGGAACTTCCGTGAAAGAGCCAATTGATGTCTTGGTTTCAATTAAGTTCATCATCATTTCGATTTCCTTTTTTAATCTACGCTTAGCAAGGGCACTTGGTTGTTGTTGAAATTTCACCGTCATTATCTTGTGTTGTCTTGACAGCCTTAGTATTTCTCTCACTTGTCTTAGCGATTCGAATATGATTCAGCTGGCCGAGGAAACGAGCATCTTCCTGGTTCTGCGGCTTGAACTTAAACACACTNTCGAATAACACGAACGATCTAGACAGTTCGCTCGCAGAAATACTACTTCCTCCACGAGCTTTCAGCACTTCAGGTACCATAGCCAATACATGCTGAATCATTGCTTGCCACCCTTTAACCTCAATAACTTTGTTGTTTAGGCGCATAAAGCTTCTCACTTTTATCTTTTTACGACTTCCTTTATCACCAGTACGCTCAAATATATGCTTACGAACAACCTCGGCTGAAACTAATAATTGGAAGACAGCAAGTGGTGTTAAAGAGGCGAGTGTGTAAAATTCTCTGCTCTTATACTCGACGACAATGTACTCATCCTTATCCTTGTCATAGAACACTGCATCGGGCTTTACGAACGCCTTACTCCAGCAAAATGTTTTTGAGTCAATCGATATTTCAGCTAAATCATATTTAAAGTTAGGCAAAAACCTTTCTTGTACACTTTCTTCTTTTACGTCTTCGCTTCCAAAATCTTTAATTGATGCAAACTGGCTATAAGTGCTCATATCAGGTGCATCTAAACAGTCGAACTTTAGGTAAGGCAAATCTATCCAACGGAACTTATCGTTCCTCATTTCGTTAGTGTTAGCTTTCTTTATATGTTTGCTAATTTCAGGTGTAGATAGTTCTTTTTTGATTTGAGTCTGAATGTTAACTAGCTTACGCTGGAGATCAAATTCAGGGCGACAAGCAATTTTCGTTACACGATTGGTTGGTGATTCATGTTCTCTTATCGCGGGATTTGTAATTTCCTTATATACCTTGTACCAGACAGTAAAGGTGGCAACGGTAAGTAGTGTAATAAGTG
>NZ_LWGA01000831.1:0-16761 GCF_001635235.1 Oleiphilus sp. HI0117
ATCGCGTTGTGCGTCGGTGAAGTCGTCGGGCTTTAATGAGGCTTCAGTGCGGTGTTGATAGAAGTTATCGAGACCACCAGAGACAATGGTTTCTGCGATCGCTAAACAACCATAACAACAAAACGATTGTTGTTCTCCGCCAATCTCAATCTTTGCGCTAAAGCCTTTTGGAATCTCTTCATTGCAGTGGTAGCAAGTCTTGCACATGTGTTGCCAACCTAGTCCTGCGACTTGCTAGCAGTCTCGTTATTTTCGGTGCCACCTATATTAAGCGTTACTTTTCCTGTCGGGAAGGTGACTTCTTCTCTAATCCGCCAGCTTTCGTCAAAGGCATAGAGGTCGACATATCGACGGCCATCAACTGGTGATGTTAAATCTCCAACAAACTGGCCTGATGGTGTCGGCAGAAGCTTGATAACTTGATCTTGGTCTCCCACGGTTGGGTGTAGAATCTTCAAGGTTAAAAAGGCTTGTTGTTGGAGAGTAGGGTGATACTTGTCACCGACTAGCTCAATAATGATGGCTTGATCAACAATTTCTAAGGTTGGTTTCAAGCCGAGGTCATCCGCCATATTATCTTGTTCAATCGTCTGGTTTATACCCATGCCATCCTTGTAATAGTTGTCGCTAACCAGAGTGTCACGACCAACAACAGCAACAGTTACCATAATGCTGCTGAGTATAACCGAAGCAATAGGTACGCTCAGGACAAACCAAAGCCACGGCTGTTTGAACCATGGTTTTTTAGCTTGTTCATCTTGTGCTGCTTTCATTTCATTACCTCGGTTGTGCTTAGTTAATTTCTATTGTGTCGCTTTATTCAGCGCTGCCTAAAAAGCGGCTTTCGCTTGATGCGACCAAGTCTGGGTTATCTGTAGCCTTGACGGTAATCTCAATATCATAGTGGGTGACTTCCATATGTATGGGGTCGACTTCTATGCTAGTTGGTTGAGTGTATACTTCTCCGGCTTTCACGGATACCGTAGTGGGTGTGGTAATCTTTATCCCTTCAATGCCTTTGACGGTAATGTCAAAATCATGGGGTTCATCGCTCATATTCATAACTTTGAGAATATAAGTGTTTTCGATTTTACCTAAACCCGTTAGCTGGTATAAAGCGCCCCGATCTTTTATTACGTCTAACTCTAGTGGAACACGTGTTGCAACGGAATAGGCAAACGCACCCATCATGCCGAGTAATAATACAGCGTAGGCAATGGCTTTGGGTCTTAGTATATGGCTCTTCTTACCGATGAGGGCATTCTCAGTGGTGTAGCTGATTAGACCTCGGTCATACTTCATTTTGTCCATGATTGAGTCACAGGCGTCGACGCATAAGGCGCAGCCAATACACTCATACTGAAGCCCATCACGAATATCGATGCCCGTTGGACAAACCTGTACACACATGCCGCAGTCAACGCAGTCGCCAAGGCCTTGTTCTTTATAATCAACATTACGTTTGCGGCTTCCTCTTGGGTCTCCACGACCTTTGTCGTAGGAAACAACAAGTGTGTCTTCATCAAACATTACAGATTGAAAGCGTGCATAAGGGCACATGTATAAACAAACTTGTTCACGTAACCAGCCAGCATTCAGGTAGGTTGCAACTGTAAAGAAGCCAATCCAGAATATTGCCCAGGCGTCGACTACACTAAAGGTGAACAGATCTGGAACTAACTCACGAATAGGGTAGAAATAACCGACAAAGGTCAGGCCGGTGCCAAAGGAGACCAATAACCAAAGAGTGTGCTTAAGGGTCTTTTTGATCATCTTTTCAGAGCTGAATTCCGCTTTATCAAGCTTCATTCGTTGGTTCCTGCTCCCTTCAACCTTTTCCTCAATCCACATGAAAATAAAGGTCCAGGAAGTTTGTGGGCAGGTATAACCACACCAGACGCGCCCAAAAAGGGTGGTGACGAAAAACAGACCGTAGGCACAAATGATTAGAAGCAGTGCTAAAAGAACGAACTCTTGTGGCCAGAATGTCATGCCGTAGATATGGAATTTACGTGCAGGGAGGTCGAAATGAACCAGTTGCTGGCCGTTGATTGATATCCAGCAAATTGAAAAGTACATGGCCATCAAGGCCCAGAGTGAAAACTTCCTGATTCGCTGAAAAAGACCGGCAATTTTTTTGACGTAGATTTTTTTTCGAGACTCGTAGAGCTCGACGGTCTTACTGACGTCTGCTTGCTTTGAATCTTGGCCGTAGACTTCCAGTTTCTGCGTACCGGGTTCGATATTTTGGGCTGGGATCTTCTTAGACATAGGCAACGGCTTCCATATCTAGTGGAGGAAAGGTTTCTTTTCTAGAAAGTCTGTGATGAGCAAAGGCTGTCTAGAGAAGAGATCTTATATTCTGTGAGAGTGGGCCTGGCTACTCAGCCAGGCCCACGAGTCTCAGACAGTCTTATTTGTTAGATAAGCTGTAAACGTAAGCTGCAAGTAGGTGAACTTTGTCTTCACCAAGTAGGTCTTTTTGTGCTGGCATTACGCCTGCTCGACCATAAGTGAGTGTTTGATTGATCTTAGATGCCGTGCCGCCGTAGAGCCAAACATCATCTGTTAGATTTGGTGCGCCGACGGCTTGATTACCCTTAGCCTCAGCCCCATGACAGGCTGCACAGGCAGTCTGGTACATCGCTGCGCCGGCATCAACAGCTGCTTTATCATCACTACGTCCACTAAACGAAAGTAAGTAATGAGTCATATTTTGTATGTCAGTTTTGCTCATAGCGGGATTTAAACCTTTGGCAGGCATTTGACCGTTTCGACCATACAGGAGGGTGGTTTTGATCGCGTCTGGACTTCCACCATATAACCAGTCGTGGTCAGTCAGATTTGGAAAGCCTAATGCGCCGCGACCTGTTGATCCGTGACATACTGAGCAGTTATTAGCAAACAAACGCTGTCCTACTTTCATTGCTTCGGCATCTTTGGCGAGTTCTTCAATTGGCTTTGCCGCGTAGGCTTTGAATATAGGTGTGTACTTTTCATCAGCTTCAGCAACTTCTGCTTCCCATTGACCGGTAGAAGACCAGCCTAAGAAACCTTGGAAGTTACCTAAAGTCGGGTACAGCAATGCGTATGCGAATGCAAAAACAACTGAACCGATAAACATATGGAACCACCACTTTGGAAGTGGATTATCGTACTCTTCGATCCCATCGAAGGCATGGGGCATCTTTTGTTCAGTCTCTTCATCTGTAGTTTGGCTTTTTCGGGTGGCTACTAGCAGCCATGTACTACCGATCAAAGTACCGATAATAATGACTGAGACCCATACACTCCAAAAACTAGTCATGTTCTTCTCTCTCTTTTTCGCTCAAGGTACGTTCCGCGATATCGTCATCCTGAAAGGGCAGGTTGGCTGCATCGTCAAAATCTTTTTTCTTTTTGCCGTTATAGGCCCATAAGCATATGGCGACAAAGGCGATCATGACCAAGATGGTAGATAGACCGCGTAACGTGTTGATATCCATAATATTGGTTCTTACTTGTTCTTAAGAACGGTGCCAAGCTGCTGTAGATACGCAACCATAGCTTCGATTTCTGTTTTACCTTTCACCGCTTCTGCTGCACCGGCAATGTCTTCGTCGGTGTAGGGAACGCCTACTGTACGAAGTGCTTCCATTTTCGCAGCAGTACCTTTGTGGTCTACGATAGCTGTAAACAACCAAGGGTAGGACGGCATTTTGGACTCAGGTACAACATTACGTGGGTTATAAAGGTGAGCACGTTGCCAGTCGTCACTATAGCGACCACCAACACGAGCCAGATCAGGACCAGTACGCTTAGAACCCCATAGGAATGGGTGCTCATAAACATGCTCTCCGGCAACTGAGTAATGACCGTAACGTTCAGTCTCAGCGCGGAAAGGTCTGATCATCTGCGTGTGACAGGTGTGACAACCTTCACGAATATAGATATCACGACCCTCAAGTTCTAAAGCGGTATGTGGCTTCAGACCTTCAATGGGGGTTTGCATGTCTTTGTGGAAGAACAGTGGAACTGCTTCTACCAAGAAACCAAAACTGATAGCTACGACAATCAGAGGGATCATCAAGCCAAGGTTTTTTTCTATTATCTCATGATTCATTGACTCTTCTCCTAAGCTGCTTCAGTCACGGTATCAAGTGCTTTCGCATCTTTCTGCTTAATGGTTAGCCAAACGTTCACGGCCATGATAAGCATACCTGACAAGAAGATAGCACCACCAATTGCACGAACAAGATAACCAGAATGACTTGCTTCTAAAGACTCTACAAAGCTGTAGGTAAGGGTACCGTCATTGTTTACTGCACGCCACATTAGGCCCTGCATAATACCGTTTACCCACATTGCGGCGATGTATAGAACCGTGCCGGCAGTCGCTAACCAGAAGTGTAGGTTGATCATAGACGTGCTATACATTTCTTTAATGCCATAAAGCTTTGGAATCAAGTGATAAACCGCACCGATAGAAATCATCGCTACCCAACCGAGTGCACCAGAGTGAACGTGCCCAATAGTCCAGTCAGTGTTGTGAGATAGCGCGTTTACAGTCTTGATAGACATCATCGGACCTTCGAAAGTAGACATGCCATAGAAAGAAAGCGATACAACCAAGAAACGTAGTACTGGGTCAGTACGTAGTTTATGCCATGCACCAGAAAGCGTCATCATACCGTTGATCATACCACCCCATGATGGAGCTAGTAGGACTAGGGACATGATCATGCCCGCACTCTGTGCCCAGTCAGGAAGAGCGCTGTAATGTAGGTGGTGAGCGCCTGCCCATACATATAAAGAAATCAGTGACCAGAAATGAATAATAGATAGTCTGTAAGAATAAACTGGCTTGCCAGTCTGTTTAGGAACGAAGTAGTACATAATGCCCAAGAAGCCTGCCGTCAGGAAGAAACCAACAGCATTATGGCCATACCACCACTGCATCATCGCATCGACAGTACCTGCGTAAGCAGAGTAGGACTTCCAGAACGTGACTGGAATGGCCATGCTATTCCCGATGTGTAGAATCGCGACAGTGATAATAAATGCGCCATAGAACCAATTTGCAACATAAATGTGCTTGGTCTTACGCTTCATTATGGTACCAAAAAAGAGGACGCCATAGGCTATCCAAACTAAGGTGATTAGAATATCGATCGGCCACTCAAGCTCTGCGTATTCTTTTGCGCTAGTAATGCCTAGTGGCAAAGTGATCGCTGCTAGAACGATGACCGCTTGCCAGCCCCAGAACATGAATGACGCGAGGGTGTCCGAGACCAGGCGTGCTTGGCAAGTCCGCTGCACCACATAAAACGATGTAGCAAATAGAGCACTACCCCCAAAAGCAAAGATAACTGCGTTAGTGTGCAGTGGGCGAATACGACCGAAGCTTAAATAAGGTGAATCGAAGTTTAGCTCTGGCCATACTAATTGAGCAGCGATAAGAACACCGACGGCCATGCCGACAATACCCCATACCACCGTCATAATGGCAAACTGTCTTACAACTTTGTAGTTGTAAGTGATTTGGTTGGTCTCTTTGCTCATCGTTGAGGGTCCATTATTCTACATAAAGTGGAAACGCAAAAAATAAGGAATGTAAACCTTGCACACATCGCTTATTTTTTTACTACCTAAGTAATGATTTAGGGGTAGGTTAATACCCCCAAATCGGCTAGGCGTGAAGGGTACTGATCAGAAAGGACAAAATCAATCTTTTATCACGAAAGTTAGGGGGGAAAGTTGATGTATATCAACTTGGTTTAAGCCGATGGAATGCGCAAATGACTTATATAATAATGACTTACAAAAAATGAGGTTTAATTTGCTATTTTTTAAGTATCGAGATAGATTTTTGGAGTACAGTTTGCGTTGAATGGAGCAAGACGCAACTGTACTCATTGAGCAGATTGCAGAGAAGATGTTTAAGGCATTTCCAAAACGGTAACTTTTTCTTCTCTTTCTAGCATGAGGTTTAACTTGTCCATCATTTCCTTGCGTTCGTGGGATTGTTGCCATGCTTGCCAATCTTGAGTGCTACGCCAGTTGCAAAGGATGACTCGGTGTCTTGAGTTGGTAATATCTTTTAATGACTCCCCAGAAATAAAGCCCGGAGCTCGAATGGCTTTTTGTAGCGTTTGTTTTGCAGTATCCTCATAGTTTGCTTCCAGTGATTCCGCGATGGATCTTTCGATAATAACCCTAATCATGGCATGCCCCTCCAGTGTGCTGTTGTTTTAAGTATAGATTAAAAAAGAGAGCTAGATGTTACATCAACACCTTTTGGATACTCAAGGTTTGTATTGTCCTGAACCTGTTATGATGCTGCACTCAAAAATTGACGAGATGCAAAGTGGGGACGTGGTCAAGGTAATCGCTTCCGACCCGGCCACTCAGCGTGATATACCAAAATTCTGTCAGTTTCTTGGTCATGAACTGCTCGATCAGAGCCAGGAAAACGGCAATTATATTTATCTGCTGAGAAAAGCCTGAAAGTAGTTCTCATGTCGATGTTTCGAGTTTGCACTTTTCAGATCATGCTCTATCTTTTTAGAATGCACCTTTAATTATTCAAATATAGATTGTCAGGTGCTTGCGATATAAATATTAGCTAAAGTTGATTTGGGTATCTATGACTGACAGTGCTACGGGTAGTGTGAAAGTTTCCGTTAATAATTCTTGTACTACTCTCTATATCAGTGGAAGTTTCGCATTTCATTTGCAGAGCGAATTCCGATCAGCTTACTAAAAGGAGGTTGGTGACAGCCGTCTGGTTCAGGTTGATCTCTATGATGTCGAATACATGGATAGTTCCGGTTTGGGAATGTTGCTGGTCATGAAGAAGTTTCTAGACGGTGCAGGTGTGGCCTATGAGATCGTTCGTTCGCGTGGGCAGACCTATGACCTGTTGAGCATGACGCACTTTAATCAGTATTTCAGCATCAATGGTGAGAGTCCGGCTCCTTCGTTGGCTAAATAGTTTTCTGATTCGGTTAGTACAAATAAAAGAAAGGAGTTGCAGTTATATGCGTGATAATGAAGTAATCAAATGTATTCAGGACTTATTCTTTCAGTCGTGTAAAGACTTGTTTGAAAACCTGGATTGCAATGTAGGCTTGATGGTAGATAAACCTGAGCGCCTTGAAAATTGCCCTATTGCTTGCATTGACGGCGGTTCATCAGATATCGAATTCAAAATCGCTTTGGAGCTTCCTTTGCCTGTACTGGCCTTAACTTACCCAGTGGGTGAGGGGATTACCAAAGTTGAAGAGGACCGCTTGGAAGACTGGATTTCTGAGCTTTCAAACCAGTTGATTGGTCGTTTAAAAACTAAGTTGATAGCGCATGAGTGCTTTATCAGTATTGGTTTTCCGGCCACTTTTTTTGGTGTTAATGTCGATGACTTATTAGCTGAAAACAGTACGATCGATTCATATTATTTTGATATTGATCGTGAAGTTGCAGGATGCAGTATTTCTATTGAGGTATATGATGAAGCCTTATCATTCTGCTTGGAGGCAAATAGCCATGAAGAAGACCAAAATGAAGGTGAGTTAGAACTTTTCTAATATTGCGCTTCAATTTATTGTCTTACCAGCGCCTGCCCCAGGTGCTGATCGAAGCCATTGGCACTAATTTCCCCTACGATTCTCAGATCCTTGATTTCTTTGCCTTTTTTATCAAACAGCAGGATAGATGGTGGGCCGAAGAGGCCAAACCTTTCCAGTAGTGCCTTATTTTCATCTGTATTGTCGGTCACGTCTGCCTTAACGAGATAAAATTGACGTAGCTTGCTGTCGATATTAACAAGCGGAAAAACCTCATTCTCCATTACCTTACAGCTGATACACCAGTCGGCGTAAAAATCTACCAATAGAGCTTGGCCGTTTTGCTTTGCAATGGCGAGATGTTGTTCAAGCCCGGTATTCGAATAAATAGTATTGAAAGGGAGCTTGTTAGGTTTCTGTGTGTTGGTTTGCTGGTTGCTAATCAGAGTTTCCAGGGGGTTGAGTGGGTTTGTGGCTTGAGTAAGTGAGCCAATAAATAATAATGCGGCGTATAAGGCCAGGAGCAAGCCTAAACCTTTAGAGACTCTTTCTATTCCAGGCTTAGCTGCATCAAAAGCACCCATCTGGCTTGCTGTTAGGCCGCATAACAACGCCCATAAAAATAGCGAAACTGACTCAGGGATAACACGGCTAATGAGCCAGATTGCCACGGCAATTAGCATTATGCCGAAAGCGTATTTTACTTTGTCCATCCAGGCGCCGGCTTTAGGGAAGAACTTACCGCCACCTATAGCGATCAGGATTAATGGCACACCCATACCCAAGCCCAGAGCAAATAATGAAAGGCCTCCGATAACTGCGTCTGCTGTACTGCTTATATAAAGTAACGCACCTGCGAGCGGGGCTGAGACACACGGTGAAACAATTAGTGCTGATAGTGCACCGATAAAGAATACGCTGGTGATATGCCCACCATTAAGGTTTTGGCTGGTGGTATTGAGGCGGTCTCTTAAGAAAGCGGGGAGTTGCAGCTCGTAAAGGCCGAACATAGCTAAGGCAAGCAAAATAAATATTGCCGAAAATACGCTTAATACAATTGGGTCTTGCAGGGCTGCCTGTACATTGGCTCCCGCACCGAGCAGTCCTGTCACCACGCCTGCTGCAGCATAGGTTGCCGCCATACCGATAACGTAGGCTAGGGAAAGCATAAAGGATTTACCGACCGTTGGCTTTTGCTGGCCAGCAATAATGCTGGTAATAATCGGGATCATTGGAAACACGCAAGGTGTAAAGGTCAATCCGATCCCGAGTAAAAAGAATATTCCTACAATCGCCAGCAGGCTACTGTTCTGAATAAAGCTAAAGACGCCCGCAGCGTTTTCAAAGTCTGGGCTTTCTTGAGATGAAGGCGTTTGTTGCTGGTTGGGAGCTTGAAGCTTGTTGCTAGTTGTGTCGCTATTACTTTTTTGCGCTACATATAAGACCTTTTCGTGCTTTGGTGGGTAGCACAAGCCTGCATCTGCACAGCCTTGGGAGCTTATTTTAATCTCGACATCACTTAGTGAAGCATCGACGTCAATAGGAAGAGCAATTTCAACGTGCTTATAGAACGCATGAACCAAGCCAAAGTAATCATCCTGTTTAGGCTTTCCCTGGCTAGAAAATTCGGGAGGGCCAAGCTTTACCAGAGGTTCTAATGACTTATCGACAAGGCGGAATTTGAAGCGTTCTTTGTATAAATAGTAGCCGTCAGCTATTTCCCAAGACAGCTTTAAACCATTGTCTGTAGGCGATGAGCGAAATTTGAATGCCTCATCAACCTTTAGGAACTCATTCTGGCTTGATTCAAATAATCCCTTGCTATCTGAGCTAGAAAAACTAGTACCGCCAGAGGAATATGCGTCGGAGGTGAATGTTCCAAGAGTTAGGTAGATAATAACTAATAGGATATTTCTCATACTGGTTCAAAACCTTGCGATTGCATATATTGCACTTTAGATATAAATCTACTGTGTTGGTTCAATCAAAACTGTTAAATAGAACGATAAGAGGCAATAGATTTGTATAAATTCGTAATCATGCCATTATAAGTCGCTTTTGTGGGCTTGAAGATTAATATTCGATTAGATATTCCCAGGCTGCAAAAGTTTGATTGGTCGTAAGAAGGATTGTTAATCCGGTGGTAAATACTGAACAACAGCGCACCCAGTCCAGCTGTGAAAATAAGCTCGTTGATACAGCATTTGCTGATGTCACAGAATTAGTTAGAATTTTCAATAACTTGTTTATAACTCTCGAAGGTACTGAGTTGGTGGTGGGGGCTGATGAACCTCTCTATCTGCCAGCCTCGGAGACGGGTGGTTTATGCCAGGTTATTTCAAGGTTTGATTACTTCTCAAGCGCATTACATGAAATTAGTCATTGGTGTATTGCGGGTAAAGAGCGGCGCAAGTTAATTGATTTTGGTTATTGGTATGAGCCAGATGGGCGCAGTGACCAACAGCAACGCGAATTTGAGAAAGTCGAGATTAAGCCGCAGGCGCTTGAGTGGATTATGACGGAAGCTTGTGGAATGCGCTTTCGTTTGAGTGTCGATAATATTGCTCAGCCAGATGTTGGGGCGAGTAAAGAGTTTATCTGTGAGGTGGCTCAGCAGGCGGCTGACTACATAGAAAATGGCTTACCTGAAAGAGCTAACTTATTTGTTCAAGCTTTGCTAAGTCACTATCGGCCTGATTGTCGGTGCCTGGAAAGTGACGCATTTTCACTTGATAGGCTAAGCTAATGACAGTTTTAAGCAAATTAGCGGCTAATTAGGTGTATTCCGCTTGCAAGGCAGGGTTAGGGGGCATAAGCTCTCAGGTCAATATTTTAAGTGTTACTAGAGTGTATTCTAAATGAAGTTAAGTGGTTTTTTTGGTAAGAAAAAGCAAGACGAGTCGAATAAGGCACAAGGTGCCTCGACCAAAACTAACAAGCCTGCTTCGGCAAAAGAAGGGGGCGCCAATAAACCTCAAGCAAAGAAACACCCAAAACCTGAAACAGCAGGTAAGCCTCAACACAAAGGTGGCAAGAAAGGAAGCGCTCAAGCTAATGTACAAGAACAAGGGGCGAGTGTAGCGCCAAAAAAACAGGCTTGGAGTGCTGAGCAATATGTCGTAGCGCCCGAGGAAGGCAAGACCCGCTTTCACGATTTAGGTTTGCAGAATGACTTATTGCATGGCATCGCTGATCTGAAATATGAATATTGCAGCGACATTCAGGCAGAATCTTTGCCCCACACCTTAAAAGGCTATGACGCCATCGGCAAGGCTGCTACGGGTACCGGCAAAACGGCTGCCTTCCTGATTACCATTATTAATGACTTGCTATCTCGACCAGTGCCAAAAGGTGATCGTTATGCAAGCGAGCCTCGAGCACTGATTATTGCGCCAACACGAGAGCTGGCGCTGCAGATAGAGAAAGATGCTGTTGCCTTGACTAAACACATGGATATGTCGATTTATTCCGTACTGGGTGGCATCGACTACCAAAAGCAAAAAGACTATGTGCGCAATACCGTTATCGATATTCTGGTTGCAACACCTGGGCGCCTGATCGATTTCCTCAACAGCAATGACTTGTACCTGGATCAGATCGACTTTTTGGTTATTGATGAAGCTGACCGTATGTTGGATATGGGCTTCATTCCTGATGTTAAGCGTATCATTAGTAAGTGCCCAAGAGAGGATAATCGTCAGACCTTATTGTTTAGCGCGACCTTTAGTGATGATGTGCTGAACTTGGCAAACCGCTGGACGGTTAACCCTGTTTTCATTGAAATTGAAGCCGAGCAGCTGACGACTGATAAAGTCGAGCAGAAGATATTTATGGTGCCTACCGATGAAAAGCTGGAAATAATTTGCCGCTACATTGAGGAAAACGATGTTAAGAAGGCCATTATCTTCGGTAATCGTCGTGATGAAACGCGTCGCCTTGAAGCTGAGTTGAAATCTAAAGGTGTTAAAGCTGCGCTGTTATCGGGTGAAGTTCCCCAGCATAAACGCATCAGAACACTTGATCAGTTTAAAAATGGCAAAATAGAAATCTTGGTTGCAACTGACGTGGCAGGGCGCGGTATACACGTTGATGGCGTGAGTCATGTATTCAACTATAACCTTCCTGAAGACGCTGAAGATTATGTTCATAGAATCGGTCGAACAGGACGTGCAGGTGAAAAAGGAATCTCTATTTCCTTCGCCTGTGAAGACGATGCCTTCCTGCTTCCAGAGATAGAAAAGTACATTGGTATGAAACTTCCATGTGAATATCCTGCACACCTGGTTGGAAAATAAATTAATAAGACGGTTTTGTTTGAAGAATGAAAATTGTTGCTGATGAAAATATCCCCTTACTCACACGTTTTTTTGGTGATTTAGGTGACATTGTTAAGTTGCCCGGGCGGGAGATTAAGGCGGAACATTTGAGTGATGCAGATTTCTTGATAGTACGCTCAGTAACCAAAGTAAACCGTGAGCTTTTAGAAAACAGTTCAGTTAAGTTTGTTGGAACATGCACCATCGGTATTGATCATATTGATACTGATTACCTTGATCAGCAGGGCATTCGCTACTGTAATGCGCCTGGCTGTAATGCTAACTCTGTTGTTGAGTATGTTTTAAGTTGCTTATCAATTCTAACCGAAACTCATTCGCTCGATTTAGGCTCGGTAACAGTCGGTATTGTGGGTTATGGCAATGTTGGTAGCTTACTTGCTGCGCGCTTGGAGAAGCTGGGAATCAAGTTTAAAGCCTGTGACCCGTTTTTGGATGATGATTCACTTGTATCATTTGAAGAAGTGATGCGCTGCGACCTGATATCACTTCATGTGCCCTTAAGTAAAGAAGGTACGCATCCAACCTACCATATGATCGATAAGCAGGTGCTTGAAAGCTTGCAGCCAGAGCAAATTCTGATTAATTCGAGTCGGGGGCCGGTTATCGATAATGATGACCTGAATGACTTCCTAGATCATCAGCCACAGTTTACCGCTATCCTTGACGTGTGGGAGAGAGAGCCTGAGCTTAATGTCGAATTGGCTCGCAAAGTCTTTATTGGTACGCCGCATATTGCCGGCTATAGTTTTGACGGTAAGGTCTTGGGGACTGAAATGGTTTACCGGGCCTTATGCCAGTTTTTAGGTTTACCATCTCGCCACTCTTCTGGGCAATTCTTAGAAGAGCCGCCTTTGTCTAAAATGGCCTTTACTTCAAATGCAGATGTTGATTGGTCTATTCATACTGCAATTCGAGCCTGCTTTGATGTGCGTCATGACCATAGTTTACTGCAAGCCAGCTTACGCTTACCTGATGAAGAGCGATGGCAGGCCTTTGACCGCTTCCGAAAGAACTACCGCTGCCGGCGCGAGTTTTCAGGTGTAAAGATTCAATTGAAGAAAGTTAACTCAGAATTGCTAAGTAAGTTTAAGTCTTTAGGTTTTAATGTTAAGTCCTAAAATTGATACCTTAATAATGATAATAAGAGGTTAAGTGTGGCTGAGAAGCTTGATGATTCCCAAGATAGGCCAGTTGCGTCTTTTGCGAACTTAGGTTTATCAATTGGGGCGGCCGTCACTTTAGAAACAATTTCTCCTGCACGTAAGTATCAGGTAAACCTAATTGGTTTTGTTGAAAATCGTAGCATATTAATTTCTTCTCCCTTGAGAGAAGGTAAAGAAGTGCTTCTGGACAAAGACAGTACAGTGGCCGTTCGGCTTTTGGTGGGTAAGCAAGTCTGTGCTTTTGAAACTCGTGTCGCCTATCGTTCAATTCAGCCTTATAGCTATTATCACTTGGTTTATCCTGAAGAAATTACCGCGCTCCAGATTCGTAACTCTGAACGTGTCACGACAAATATTGAGGCTGAAATAGATAGCGACTTCGATATTTTTGGTGAATGGCCTAAACCTGCTTATAT
Source organism: Oleiphilus sp. HI0117 (assembly GCF_001635235.1). NCBI lineage: Bacteria > Pseudomonadati > Pseudomonadota > Gammaproteobacteria > Oceanospirillales > Oleiphilaceae > Oleiphilus > Oleiphilus sp. HI0117. The sequence goes on from NZ_LWGA01000831.1 coordinate 13,458, forward strand.
TGATAACTTAAGCAAAACTGGTGCAAGAATGTCTTCTCCCCAGTCATTGGGTGAAAAGGGGCATGAGCTTTTGGTGTCTTTTGAGCTGAGTGCGAGCGGTGTGACTAAGAGAATTTGCCTTCCGAGTATTATCCGCAATATAGAGCTAAATACCGATGAAGAAGTTGGTGAGGAAGGTCGCTATATTGTCGGTATTCAGTTTGTGAACCTGACTGATGAGTATGTGTTAACACTTTCCAGCTACATTTACGAAAATGAACGAAGATAAGGCAATGAGCCAAGCAAGTTTTACTTTTGGTTTGGTGCTTAACCCTCTAGCTGGAATGGGTGGGCCGGCTGCGCTTAAAGGTAGTGATGCAGCATCTACCACAGAAATAGCGATTTCCAGAGGCGTAGAGGCCAAGGCGGCCGATAGGCTAAGAGCGGTTTTAGTCGGTCTGAAAGATTTAGTTTTGCAGGGTAGATTGGCTTCAGTATCATTTTTGTGTGCAGGTGGACAGATGGGCGGAGATATCTGTTCAGAGTTTGCAGATGTCTTTGATATCGAGGTTTTGTTCCAGCCTCCTGAATTAACTCGAGCTGACGATACGCGTGCAGCCGCAGCCGAGATTATGAAACGCTCAATAGATATCCTGTTGTTTGTCGGCGGTGATGGTACTGCGCGTGATATCTACACGGTGATTGGTGATCAGCAGTGCGCTTTAGGGATTCCGGCAGGTGTAAAGATGCATTCTGGCGTATTTGCGGTAACACCTAAGGCGGTGGTTTCGGTGGTAGAAAGTATGGCGAGTCATCGTTTAGTGTCAGCCCGTATGGCAGACGTGAGAGATATTGATGAGGATGCTTTTGCCAAGGGGCTGGTTAAGACTCAGCATTTTGGTGAAATGCTGATACCGGACGATCAGCTTCTGGTTCAGTCGGTTAAATGTTCGGGCATGCTGGATGATGAGTTGATGCTTGAAGAGCTTTGCTCATTTATGAGTGAAGAATTAGAAGATGATACTTTGTATGTCCTCGGCTCAGGCGGCACCTTACAGCACTTGAAGGAAATGATCGGTTTGGAGCAGCCAACATTGCTGGGTGTTGATGTGTGTTTCTTTGATGGTGTAAATGTCACGCTTATCGCGAATGACGTTCATGAGGCTCAGCTATTTGAATTGCTGCAACAATATCCCAGGGTAAAGGTGATTCTCTCTGTTATAGGTGGGCAGGGGATTGTTTTAGGGCGTGGTAATCAACAAATTAGTCCACGAGTTCTTCGGCAGGCCGGTCTCGGTAACCTTCAGTTTATTTCGACTCAAGAAAAAATTAGAGCCCTTAATGGTCGGGCTTTGCATGTTGATAGCGGTTGTGACGAACTTGATAAGCAGTTATCTGGCTTTCATAAAATAATATGTGGCTATGATGATGCACTTATGTACGAGATTAGTTATTTGTCTTAAAAATATAAAAGGAATTAGGTGCACGACCCTGATGTTATTACCCCTCAGTGCCAGCTTCAGGCGGGGCTTTTGACAGCGCTAGATCGTTGTGTGCGGAAAGGGTTGTGGTCTGTTAGTTATCAGAGTATTTGTGAATCAGATGTTGCATGGCTATCGCGAGCTGGCTTGAGGTGCCATGCTTCATAATATGATTGAGTGTATCGATATTCGGCAAGCCCTTCAGGCCTTCAATGATTGGATGAATTTGCTCAGTTAAGACATTAATTTGCTGGTCGTGGCAGATGCTGGACATCAGCTTAAGACCCTTTGAAGTTAGGGTCGCCTGATCAATAGCTTCTTGCTTAAGAGTGCTTTCAAACTTAATGAAGCGCTCTTGCTCGAGCCAAAGCATAGCGCCAAAACAACTTTGAAAACGATCGCTATGTAAACCGTACTCATCAGCTTGGTCTGGGCCTGAGATATCCTCGACGAAGACGTTGCTCTTCATCGGGAAACTCATATACAGTTGCTTCAGAATTTTGGTGCAATCGAGAAAAAACTCTTCAATATGGATGCTGAACATTTAAATGGCTGACCCTAGTTCTCTTCAGGTAATTGTTCGTAAGTTTTTAGGAACAATTCAAAACGCTGAATTGCATCTTCCAGAACGTCTACCCGTGGAAGGAATACGAATCGGAAGTGCTGAGTATCACTGAGGTTAAAGCCTGTTCCGTGAACGATAAGAATACGCTGCTGTTTGAGCAAGTCCAAGACCAATTTTTCGTCGTTTACGATCGGGTAAATCTCAGGGTCTAGTTTAACAAAGAGGTAAAGCGCGCCATCAGGCTTGACGCATGAAACGCCCTTAATATCATTGAGCATTTTCCAGGCAAGCTCACGCTGCTCCCATAAGCGTCCGCCCGGAACGATTAGGTCATTGATACTTTGATAACCGCCCAAAGCGGTTTGAATCGCGTATTGAGCGGGTACATTACAGCAAAGTCGCATTGACGCGAGCATATCGATGCCGTCGATGAAATCTTCAGCATAATGCTTAGGACCGGTAATCATCATCCAGCCAGACCGGTAACCGGCTGCACGATGGGTCTTAGATAGGCCATTGTAGGTCAATGTAAGGACATCTGAAGACAGCGACGCAAGGGGTGTGTGAGTTGCGCCGTCATATAGAATTTTGTCGTAGATCTCGTCAGCTAATAGCATCAGCTTAAACTCTCGAGCAAGGTCGACCAACTCTTTCAGTAAGCTTTCAGGGTAAACCGAGCCGGTCGGGTTGTTCGGGTTAATGACGACAATTGCTTTGGTATTGTCGTTAATTTTACTGCGAATGTCCTCGACGCTTGGGTACCAGCTAGACTCCTCATCACATAGATAATGCACAGGCTTACCGCCACTTAGCGTTACAGCAGCCGTCCATAGAGGGTAGTCAGGTGAGGGGATTAACACTTCATCGCCGTCATTTAGCAGAGCCTGCATAGACATAACAATGAGCTCACTTGCGCCGTTGCCTAAATAGATATCTTCTATGTCAACATTGAGAATGTTTTTTGACTGATAATGCTGCATAACGGCTTTACGTGCAGAGTATAAGCCCTTTGAATCACTATAGCCTTGAGCGTTAGGCAAGTTACGAATGACGTCGGTTTGTATTTCTTCAGGTACGTCGAACTCAAAGGGCGCAGGGTTGCCAATGTTAAGCTTTAGGATTCGATGGCCTTCTTCTTCTAAACGCTTGGCTTCTCGCGCGACTTCCCCTCGAATGTCGTAACACACATTATCAAGTTTGGAAGATTTTTTGATGATTTTCATGACGCAAGAATCCATTAAATTAAGAAATTAAATAAGGCTATCTTTTTACTATAGAT
>NZ_LWGA01000832.1:0-7893 GCF_001635235.1 Oleiphilus sp. HI0117
TGAAAAGCTTCGTCGTGCTGCATCGGTAATTGCAACGACAGCCGGATGTTTCAATTTTCGCTCTGGTGAAATAACAAAGAAGTGTTCGCTAACATTGTTTATCTCACCAATCGACTTAACGTTATACATGCGCTCAACTTGGCTTGCCATGGCTGATGGCGCAGGAAAAAAACCTGCACCGCCTTCGCCAAATGCTTTTAGCAATGCACTATCGTCAAACTCTGCGATGACATTTGGTGATATGTCTACCTGATCAAACCAATCATCCAAGCTTCTACGTAAAGCATGATCATTCAGAGGGAGAAGAACGGGTGCCTCATTTAGCAATTCAGGGAACTCTCCTGAATGTTGGTGCCGCAATTCGTCTGTGCCAAAGAAAGATAAGCTACTAGAACCTAGCTCATGGCTAAAGGCTTTAACATTGAGCCCGGTAGGAATACTGCGATCAGATAGCACCAAATCAAGTTTGTGAACGGCTAAATCTCCAAGCAAGCTATCTAGGTCGCTCTCCATACAGACGATTTTTACCGGATCATCTAGTTTCATAGCTGCTTCGAGAAGTTTATAAGCGATGAGTTTGGGAATGGAGTTTACGATTCCAACATTGAAAGTAATTGGTGCTCCGGGCTGCTTGCTTTTGACTCGTTGAGTAAGCTCAGCGCCCAGGCTGAATATTTCATCGGCGTATTGCTCAACCATGCGCCCCATCTCGGTGATAACTAGGCCGCGACCCACTCTTTGAAACAGAGGCTCACCGATAGTTTCTTCAAGCATTTTCAGCTGACCGCTGATTGTTTGAGGCGTTAAATGAAGAGACTCAGCTGCTTTTGCGACGGAGCCTTCTCGAGCGACGGTCCAAAAATATAGCAGGTGGTTGTAATTGATATGTCTCATGCTAAGCCCCCTAAGGTGTATTGACTGACAATCGTAATTCATCAATATTGCAAGTTATATACGAAGATAATGTGATTTTAGATCGGTTTTTTCGATGATGGTTTGTTTAGTGTCAGCTTAATGTTTATTTTCAGTATTGTAGAAGCTTTCCTTATGATCGAAAAAAGCGACCGTTTAGTAAGTAAAAAGCTACTTTTATCGATCCCAGAAAGGCGGGATGATCTAAGTCGTATAAATTGTATTGGGGGATTTTGCTATGTTCTATGTATATTCACCGAGTGGACGGGCCTTCGCTGGGCCGTTGGAAAAGCTTAGGAAGGTTGAGAAACCCGCCAATACCTCGACAATACCGAGTTTAAATTATACAGAAGTAGAGCTTGAAGAGAATGAGCAAGCCAGAAGTTCCTATGATGTGCCCGTCAAAGCGATTTCTGAATATCAGAATTTGCTTAAGAAAAACTCACAGCAAGAAGCTGTTTATCATGCTTACCAAGTTATGAGCCAACCGGTCGTTAGTGTTCAGCTAAGCGATACATGGGGATACGTACTTGAGTTATTCGAACAGGTGCATTATCAGGTAGTTCCTGTTCTGGATAATAAAGGGCAGCTAGTTTCAGTAATCTCTCGCCAACAAATATACGCTAAGCTCTTGTCTCAATCGTCGGTTCAAATGGGGCGGGACACTTCATTATCGAGTGTTATCCAAACAAGGGGGAAATCTGTTGTTTCAGCGGATCCTGTGACAGATGTTCGTAGAGTGGCCAAGGCCTTAGTCATGTATAGCTTGGATGCAATCCCTATTGTGGATGCTGAGCATCGTTTAGTGGGGATTGTCTCCCGCACTGATATTTTAAGGTGTGTGACTGCCAACCCTCCTCTTTCAATGTGGTGTTAGCGCGAAAGAGACTTAAGCCCCCAAAGAGATCTAGGCGAAGATTTATCTGTGTCAGAAAATTCCTTATTAAATGAACGAATTAAACTGCTTTTTTAAGGGAATGTTCATTGAGAAACTGAGGCTATATTAAGTAGCTGTATGAAGCTATCGAATACAAACCATTCTAACTCCCTTGCTCGAGCGAACTTTCGAGACACCCCGCATTGCGGGGTTTTTTTATATTCTGCAATACTCTTAGCATAACTTTATGTTCGTTAAAATCGAGTAATCATTTAGCTAAAATCTGATTTTTACGAGCATTAATAGTTGAAATAATGGCTTAGCTTTTAATCGTTTTAGTTGATGATTAGTGCTGTCAAGTGTTGGATTATATTTTCCAAATTATGAGAGGGACTAAAAATGAAATTGAATCATATTATGGTACCTATTTCTCCAGGAGGTGGAATTGCTCCAAGCTTGGGTGAGCTTATCGGCTTGAGGAGTGACAATGATGAACCGCTAGAGGTTAAGTTTATTACTGTAATCGAAGACGCTGACTTTTCTAGAATCTCGGGTTATATGAGAGCCTCTCCTGCGACACTCCTAGAGCACGCAATCAATGTTGAGCTTGAGCGGCTGGATGCCATGATTGCGCTCTTAGAAAAAAAGCTTCCTGATGTGTTATTTGAGCGCGAAGTTGTAACAGGCGTGGCATTTATCAATCTTATATTAAGTGCGTTGCGGGGCCACTATGATTGTATTGCCATCTCTAAGCCTAGTACCAACAAGAAAGATAGTAGTGTTATGGGAAGCACTTTGATGCACCTGATGCGTAAGTCACCCACGCCAACTTTCGCGATTGGCCACCAAAAAATGTGCCCTGAAATGAAAATAGCCGCAGCTATCGATGTAAGTAACATTGATGTTGATAGCGGCTTGAATCAGCAGATACTTGATGCAGCTTTGAGCCTGGCGGAGTTATATCGCGCAGAGCTGCATATTGTTCATATCTGGCACCTTGCGGGTGAAGGGTATCTTAGTACTTGGGGGCGGCGCAGTGACTTCGAGGTCGGAGCTATGGCAAGAGAAGAAAAGCACTCTAGGAAAGAGAGAGTTGACGCCCTAACGGGGCATGCTAAGCGGCGTATTCGAGAGATACATTTAGTTGAGGGGCAGCCCAAGAATGAAATACCCAAATTCGTCGATGATCAGTCAATTGATATCTTGGTGATGGGGACTGTGTGCCGTTCAAATGTTGCTGGCATGATCATAGGCAATACCGCAGAGTCTATTTTGGGTAAGGTCAATTGCTCAGTGCTGACTTTGAAGCCAGAAGGGTTTGAGTCTCCTGTTGTTAAATAGTGAGTGATTCAATACCTTATTAGATAGGACACTTAAGATGAAAAATGACACTGAAAGTATTTTGATTTCTCGTATTTATGTCTTGGTTCGGTACTGCGTCCGGTTACTCTCAATATTGATGGCTGTCGTTATTGTGATGGGCGTTATTGATGTTGGCTGGACACTGTATCAAAAGCTCATAACACCGCCGCTGTTTATACTCACTATCTCTGATATGTTGGCAACGTTTGGGGCGTTCATGGCAGTCTTGATTGCCATTGAGATCCTTATCAATATTACCGTCTATCTACGTGATGATGTGATTCATGTAAAGATTGTGATGGCTACTGCCCTAATGGCGGTAGCGCGAAAGGTGATTATTCTGGATTACAAAGAGGTTCAACCAGAGTATGTTTATGCCACCGCAGTACTAGTCTTCGCGATGAGTGTGGGATACTGGGTAGTTCATAAACTACCTGAAAAATCACAGTAGATCATTGACTCTAACTATCCTGAGCGGAGGGGTAAATTCGTATAGTTATTTTGTGACCTGATTTTTAAAGGTGTTTTCGCGGAGAGAGGATACGGTGTCTTGATTAAAGGTTTTGTTGCAGCGTCAAAAGCAGACTGCGTCAGCGATTCACCCAGTCAGGGTTGATCGATCTGCAGCCTGTTGTTGCTAGAGGTTAAACAACCAGTTTGGCTTCATTGGCCTCTTCAGTAACGTCGAGCAAGGGAGTAGCTCTGCGAACTCGATTATGTTTTTTGAGCTTACGAAACAAGGTCTGGTTTACTTTTTGTAATGCATCTACAAATGCTTTCTCTGTGCTGTCTCGTTTAGTAGTAATAAGAATCGACGGGAGCCCGAACAGTGTAACCTTAACTTTGCATTGTTTATCAACGCCGCCTTTTGGGCCATTCACATCTTCTAGGTTAACGTTGATTCGTTGAATAGACCCTGCAGCCTTTCGATACATTCGTCCTAATCTTCGCTCAAGGTCGAATCTAACGCCAGGGCTAATAAAAGCTGTTCGTGTGTTGACTGAGATGTTCATATTACTCTCCTATAAGCTTGAATAGATGCCTACCAAAATCGGTATGACCATATATGCACGATCTATTTTGAATAAAATTGGTGATATAAAAAGCAGATAAAAATTTACTGGATGCTCGTTAAAAACATACTATTTGAAATTCAGATATTTTTTATAGGTCATAGATCCCAGCATCTTGTGGTTGACGGAAAGGTTGAAGTAGATATTTGCTGGTATATTGGTGCTCATGGTAAGTATTTCTCACCTATACTGTTTAAGGGAAATACTAGCGTTTAATATAAGAGGCCAATATCTAATCAAAGTATTGAATTATTACTTTTAAAGTCATAATTAATTTGAAGGCTTATATGGATAGCTTTGGAAAGGGCTGTTTTATACTGATGAAATTTTAAAAATTAGTGAGTATATGAATTTGTTTTTTAGACGGAGTTTTCTGCTTACAATTTGTGTGACGTTGCTGGGGTTTGTTCCTCCCTTTTATGCATTTGCGGACTCAATCATAGTAAAAGCCAATCCTGGCTACTACCCAGTTACGTATAAAGAAGGAAACCACTGGTATGGTATGGACACGGAGGTGCTACAGGAAATCTTTGCTCGCGCCGATTTAAGCTACGATGTGGTCTTTAAACCTTTTAAAAGAAGTTTGATCGAAATGGAACGTGGAGAGATTCATGTTATTCCTAACCTTACTAAAAGTAATGTGCGTTCTAAATATGCATTGGCTAAGCCCAATCCGAACGACATGTATTGGTTTGGTTGTGAGAGATCAAGACGCATACCTTCCGATCAAAGCATTGGATGATCTAGTAAAGCTGGCGCAACAAAGGCAGCAAAAAGTAGGCTACCTCTCGGGCGCGAGTTATTCGGAGTACTTCGATGATCGCCTAAAAAATGAGGAGGCTTTGAATGCTATTCTCTACTTCCTACCGAGAAGTGAACAGTATCGTAAGATGCTGAAACTCGGTCGAATTGTTGGGTATTTCTACGATGACTACGAGTTTGAGATGCTTAGGTCCTAAAACGTATGGCCATGAATACCAAGGCTTGGCGTTGCTTTCTTATCGTGTTGAAGGCTCCTGTACGGGGGCTTATATTGGCATTTCAAAAGAATTGGACATGATTAGATATCAACAACTTAAGGGAGCGTTTCAGAGTATGAAAACTGACGGATCTTTTACTGCAATACAGCATAAGTGGTTAGGTACAAAGCCTGTTTACTTTGAATAGCTATACCTTAGGTAAAATTTTATAAGTAGTTAGTTTCCTATTAGTCATTAGTAGCAAGGGTATTTGGTAGTATGAACTCACCTCTAGAGGTCTTACGTGAGCAGCGCCAGGCAGCTATCGCGAAGCAAGACCCAAGCGCAAAATATTGTTCTTTCGCGACGCTAGAGGAACACTGCCCATCCCAAGTTAGAATGCGAACACTCGTTGTGCGAGAGATATCTACTGAGTCTTGCCTATTATTTGTAAACCGCTTAGCGCAGAAGAACTTATCAAACTTAGCAGCTAACAAAGCTGAAGCGCTATTTTTTTATCCTTCTCTTATGTGTCAGTTCAGAATGCGTGGGAGTTTATCGTTATTGTCTGCCTCTCAATTAGAACCCCATTGGCATCATAAACCTCACGCATCAAAGCTTTTAGATCACTACTATGCTCGTTACCAAAATCAGAGTTCTGAATTAAATGATCGAAAAACCTTGGAACAGGCTTTATTGGAGTTAAAGAAAATATATCCAAACTCTGATGAAGTGCCCTTTACAAAAGACGCTTTAGGTTTGCTTATTACTGCTGATTACTTAGAAATTTGGCAGGCTCATGATAGTGGTGTGCATGAACGGTCTCTATTCACCAAACATGGTTCTATATGGATAGAGCAGCTGTTGGTTCCCTGAATAATGGTCTTTTGCCGGATGATTGCAATCTATTTCCCTTATACAGACGTATTTAATAAGTACCCTCTATAAATAGGAAATAGCGCAATGATCAATCTATTTAAGCAACACACAATGAAACGCTTGATTAAGGAATATGAAAGAAAGCTGACCTACGCTTTCGAGGCTCAAAGAATGGGTGATATGAGAGAGTATGCCAAGCGAACCCAGGATGCTGATTTGGTATATCAGCAAATAAAGGATCGGCAGCAGTCTTAAACTTGTGAACGCATCAGTGAAAAGACCTTCAGGCGCCATGCTAGAAGGTCTGTTTAGTATTACTGGTGTAAAGGACATCCTTTAAACCTGCGTTCACGTGCCTGATAATCCTGAGCCTTGACCTCCCATCCTTGAAGGTTGCTGTCGATTATCGATTCTAGTAAATCAATATGGCTCCTATCTGAGTTTAACGCAGGGATATACTGATAACTTTGTCCGCCGGCTTCTAGAAAATAATCTCGATTTTCCACGGCAATTTCCTCAAGCGTTTCTAAACAGTCTGATGAAAAACCAGGGCAAAATACTTGAACAGATGAGACGCCTTTATCGGGGAGTGATTTCAAGGTGTGGTCGGTATACGGTTTAAGCCACTCAGCTTTACCAAAACGCGACTGAAAGCTTGTGATAACTTTATCCGCATCAATATCCAGCGCTTCAGTTAATAGTCGAGAAGTGACTTGGCAATGACAGTAGTATGGGTCACCTAACTCTAAGTATCGTTTGGGGACACCATGAAAAGATAGCATGAGCTTGTCAGCCTGGCCGTTCTCAGACCAAAACTGTTTTATTTTATCGGCCATTGCTTTGATATACAGCGGATGGTCGTGATAAGAATTTATAAAGCGGAGTTCAGGCACCCAGCGACGCGCTGTTAGTTCTGTAGAGATCGCGTCAAAGGTGGAACCGGCAGTCGCACCTGAGTATTGAGGATACAAGGGAAGGATCACTAAGCGTCGAGCACCTTCTTCTAGCATTGAATTCATTACCTTGTCGATGGAAGGGTTGCCGTAACGCATCGCAAACTTGGTAACAAGCTTGTCACCCCATTTGGTTTCTAGCCTCTTGCTTAAGGCTTTTGCCTGCTCTTGTGTGTGCGAAAGCAATGGTGAACCATGCTCCGTCCAAACCGAGGCATAGGCTTTAGCCGACTTTTTTGGACGTATGCGTAAAATAATGCCGTGTAAAATTATCAGCCAGATAAGTCGCGGAATTTCTACAACTCGAGGGTCAGACAGAAACTGTCTGAGGTAAACTCGTAAAGCTTGTGGTGTTGGTCCGTCGGGAGTACCTAAGTTGGTAATTAACACACCTATTTTATCTTCTTGAGTGTGAGTGAAATCGTCTAGTCCTTTAAATTTCATAATACCTGTTCCTGTCAGTAATGCTTGTATCAACAAGATTGATTGTTTGTCGCGCTATGGCAAGGATACTTGTCTAGAAAACTGCATCATGCACTTAATTAATTGTGCATGATGCAGGAGTGTGGCTTGAGGTGACTAAAACTCTTCGACTGAAAAGTCCATGATGCTACTCTTTCCAGATTTTATGTCTGAAAGCAATGCCTCCATTTCTGGTGCGTATAAGCGGAAGAAGTGTTCAGCAGCTTTACGCTTGCCTTCTAGGAACGCTGCTGGGTATTGTTTGGCTGTTTCTGCTTGCTGCGTTTGAGCGGCCATTCTGGCCCATAATACAGCTAAGGTGGTTAGTGCAAATGTTCGTAGTAGCGTCGATGCCACCGCGCCTGCCTGTTCCGGATCTTGGCTTGCGTTCTGGCCTAACCAACTCAGTGCAGACT
>NZ_LWGA01000833.1:0-2345 GCF_001635235.1 Oleiphilus sp. HI0117
TTCAATTATTACTTAAGCTAAGCATATAAGCGTACCTAGATCTCGAGTTCCCTGTATTTAGCGAAAAGCAAAATACTTCCAAAAATCCAGCCCCAGTTGACTTGCGTTATAGCCTTTCCTTCGGCATACCTGCTAATCTTAAGCACATAATATTTTTGATGATTGCCGGAGATAAAAAGTGTTTTCACCCAGCCAACGACAATTCCCTAACAGCCGACTCCGTCGCATGCGCTTTCAAGACTTTTCCCGTCGCTTGATGCAGGAAAATACACTAACAGCCAATGACCTGATTTACCCCATGTTTATTCTTGAAGGTGTAAATAAACGCGAAGCTGTTAGCTCTATGCCCGGCGTTGAACGCCTGAGTATTGACCTACTACTAAAAGAGGCGCAGCAGCTACTAGAGCTTGGTATCCCCGCCGTCGCACTATTTCCCGTCACCCCGAGTAATGCCAAGTCTCTTGATGCCAAAGAAGCTTGGAACCCCGAGGGCCTAGCCCAAAGAGCTGTACGAGCACTAAAAAAGGAATATCCGGAGCTGGGCGTGATTACCGACGTTGCCTTAGACCCCTTTACAACCCACGGCCAAGACGGAATTATCGATGATGATGGATATGTATTAAACGATATTACCGTTAACGCATTAGTTAAGCAGGCTTTGTCACACGCAGAGGCCGGAGCAGACATCGTTGCACCTTCAGATATGATGGATGGCCGAATCGCTGCGATTCGCAAAGAACTGGAAGCCGCAGGCCATATCAATACCTCTATACTTGCCTACTCCGCTAAGTATGCCTCTTCTTATTATGGTCCTTTTCGCGACGCAGTAGGCTCTGCTGGCAACTTAGGTAAAGCAGATAAAAAGACTTACCAAATGGACCCGGCCAATTCTGATGAAGCCTTGCACGAGGTCGCCATGGACCTTCAGGAAGGTGCCGACATGGTTATGATCAAGCCAGGCATGCCCTATCTCGATATTGTTTACCGTATCAAGACTGAACTCAAAGCGCCGACCTTCGTCTATCAAGTGAGTGGTGAGTATGCGATGCATATGGCCGCAATAGAAAATGGCTGGCTAGACAAGGATAAAATTATTCTAGAGTCACTACTTTGTATCAAGCGCGCTGGCGCCGATGCAATTCTGACTTATTTTGCCAAGGACGCTGCGAAACTTCTTAGCAAAGGATAAAGATGTAACAATGTTCAGCTAGAATGGATTATCGCCCCTTTTAAAATACTTGGAGAATACAGACAACAATGAGCACGACGCATGACGAGCAAACAGCAAATAATGAGCTCCCTGCTATAGACCTCCTTAACCACGAATACTACGTGAACAGGGAACTAAGCCATCTGCAGTTCAACCATCGCGTGCTCAAACAAACGATTGATACATCGCACCCTCTCCTCAACCGTCTGATGTTTAGCTGCATATTCAGTAGCAACATGGATGAGTTTTTTGAAATTCGTGTGGCCGGCCTAAAACATCAGATCAAATTTGGTCGGGAGACAATTGGGCCTGACGGACTAAGCCCTGAACAAACCCTAGAAAAAATCAAACATATCGCGACAGATTTTGTTCGTGAACAGTATGAGATTTTGAATGATGTGCTTCTGCCTGAGTTAAAAAAAGAGGGGATCAGTTTTCTAAGACGCCAGGAATGGAGTGAAGCTCAACATGAATGGTTAGCTAATTATTTCGATAACGAAGTACTACCGATTATTAACCCCATCGGTCTCGACCCTTCACACCCCTTTCCTCGCCTGGTAAATAAGAGTCTAAACTTTATCGTAGAGCTGGACGGAAAAGATGCTTTCGGTCGTGAAACCGGCCTGGCAATCGTTCCCGCCCCCCGCTCTTTACCCAGGCTTATTAAATTACCTGCGGAGATTTCCAAGGGTGATGAACTGGTATTCTTATCTTCAATTATTCACGCTCATGTTGACCAACTATTTCCCGGCATGTCAGTGCAAGGCTGTTACCAATTCCGTTTAACCCGAAATGCCGACTTTGAACTTGAACAAGAAGATATGGAGGATCTGGCCTCTGCATTAAAAGGGGAGCTGCTCTCGAGACGTTTTGGTGACGCTGTTAGATTAGAGCTTGCAGACAACTGCCCAGAGCATCTGATCTCTTTCTTGCTCAAAGAGTTTAAACTGAGTAAAGATGAACTGTATCAAGTGCGAGGCCCGGTTAACCTTTCTCGCCTAATGCAACTACCAGATTTAGTCGACAAACCTGAACTACTCTACCCGGCCTTCGCTCCAGGCCTGCCAAAGCCTTTAAAGAAAAGCAGCAATATTTTTTCAACTATAAAACAGAAAGATATTCTTCTGCACCACCC
>NZ_LWGA01000834.1:0-4565 GCF_001635235.1 Oleiphilus sp. HI0117
CAGCTTGCGCGGTATCCATAAAGTGTTCACTGACCTCAGCCTGGTACTTTTCATGACGAGCCTGTAGCTCGGCTAATTTTTGTTCCAAACGTTTATTCTTACTTGCTTCGCCTTGGACAGATCGATGAAAGACCGCTCCCACGACAATGCCTAAAAAGAACAGACCCACACCCGACAGAAGTTGAATCATTGTTTCGCTCACAGACTACTCTCACTCTTATGGCTAACTAGAAATGTTAGTTATATAAAAAACTAAAATATAATAGATTGATACTAAAACCTCTTTAGTCTGAAGACAATAGCAAATAGTTTTTTAATCGAAAATTGACCTAGGCGGCAACAAGCCTCAAAATAGCCGCTTTTTTAGGCCTCTGAAAAAAGTTTCACAGAAAAGCTTCCAGAGTTAGTTTTACTCGTATTAGGATTTTTCGAATATGTCGTCTTTACCGCTCTCTCCCTTGCAACGTTATTTACAAGATTTGGAAAAGGAAGGTTTCGTTAAAGACCCTGCACAGAAAATGGCGGTAGATAGACTGCAAACGCTGTATGAAAATCTAATTTCAGATGAAGCAGAGCGCAAGCGCTTAGCCGGGAAGTGGTTTAACAAGTTTTCTAAAAAGAAGCCAGAGCCTGTCAAAGGCCTTTACTTCTGGGGCGGGGTGGGTCGTGGTAAAACTTATCTAATGGATAACTTCTATGAAAGCCTGCCTTTTGAGCAAAAAATGCGCATTCACTTCCATCGCTTTATGCAAAGGGTTCACCAGGAGCTGACTACGCTTGAAGGCGAAAAGAACCCATTGCATATCGTTGCGAAGAAGTTGAGTGATGAGGCCCGTATAATTTGCTTCGACGAGTTTTTTGTTTCCGATATCGGTGATGCAATGATTCTTGGCGGCTTAATGCAAGAGCTTTTTGCGAACGGTGTTTCCCTTGTATGTACTTCAAACATTGTTCCAGATGGTTTATACAAGGATGGCCTACAGCGTGATCGCTTTCTGCCTGCTATCGATCTTGTTAACAAGTACACCGAGGTTGTGAATGTTGATGGCGGTAACGATTACCGCTTACGTACACTTGAACAGGCTGAGCTTTATCATTTTCCTTTAGATGCACAAGCCGATATCAATTTGGATAAATACTTTAAACAGCTCGCTGTTGAAGCTGGTTCTCACGAGCTAGAGCTTGAGATTAATGGTCGCCCTCTTAAAGCACTACGGCATGCTGACGATGTTGTTTGGTTTACCTTTTCCGAGCTTTGCGATGGACCTAGAAGCCAGAATGACTACATTGAGATCGCAAGAGAATTTCACGCAGTGATCGTGAGTAACGTCCCTCAGATGAGTATCGATACAGATGATCAGGCGAGGCGCTTTATCAATATGGTTGATGAATTTTATGACCGCAGCGTTAAGGTGATTATCTCTGCTGAAGCGCCTATCCATGAAATTTACCAGGGCGGCAAACTTAGCTTTGAGTTCGAACGAACAGAAAGCCGTTTGTTAGAAATGCAAAGTCACGAATATCTAGAGCAAGCACACAAGGCTTAATAGCACTCAAAGTAGGCGGGTTCTCTGGCCGCGCAGAACGAAACCGCCGTACCATCTGACTACTCCGAGGCAGAACCTGCGCCCCGAGACGGGCCGCCTACATAAGCCTTGGTAGCGCTCCAAGGAAGGCGGGGTCACCGGCCGCGCATAATCGAATCCCTAAGCCGTTTTTTACTCTCTCATTCTAAGCTTGCAATAAATGATCAACTTTATTGCTATGAAATATCATTGAGACCTTCGCTTAGCCAGCTATCCTAATAATGCGTTTTCCATTCAATGGACGAACAAATTTTATAGGATAAGTACAATGACAAATGAAGCCCTAATATTTGACGCGATTCGCACACCTCGGGGCCGAGGTAAAGCGAGCGGCGCTCTTCATGAAGTAAAACCGGTAACACTTCTTTCAGATTTATTAAACGCTCTTCAACAGCGCAATGGTTTCGATACAGCTGAGGTTGACGATATCGTCATGGGCTGCGTTACCGCTGTTGGCGACCAAGGTGCTGATATCGCAAAAACTGCAGCATTGGCTGCAGGATGGAATGATGATGTTGCAGGTGTTGTCCTTAATCGCTTTTGCGCATCGGGGCTCGAGGCGGTTAACACCGCTGCAATGAAGATTCGTTCAGGTTGGGAAAATCTCGTGGTCGCTGGGGGTATCGAGTCTATGTCACGAGTCCCGATGGGGAGCGATGGTGGTGCTTGGGCAATGGACCCCGAAACGAACTTTAAAACGGGTTTTATGCCGCAGGGCATTGGTGCAGATTTGATCGCTACCTTGGGTGGATACTCCCGTGAAGACGTCGATGCCTTTGCTATGCGTTCGCATCATAAAGCAGCGGCGGCTTGGGAACGCGGCTCTTTCGAAAAATCTGTGGTGCCGGTCGTTGATCGTAATGGTATCGAAATTTTAGCGAACGATGAGTTGGTTCGGGCGGATGCATCCATGGAGACCTTGGGTAAGTTAAAAGCTTCGTTCCAGATGATGGGCGAGATGGGCTTTGACGGTGTTGCTCGTCAGCGTTATCCGCAAGTTGAGTCAATCAATCACATCCATTCACCTGGTAACTCCTCGGGTATTGTTGATGGTGCTGCAGCTGTCTTAATTGGTAGTGAGGCTGCTGGTAAAAAATTCGGTATGAAACCACGGGCTCGTATTGTTTCTACAGCTGTTGTTGGAACTGACCCGACGATTATGCTCACAGGTCCTGCGCCCGCTGCACGAAAAGCACTTAAAGTAGCTGGCATGGACGTTAAGGACATCGACTTGTTCGAGGTGAACGAAGCATTCGCCTCTGTGGTCATGCGCTTTATGGACGAACTAGAAGTGAGTGAAGAAAAAGTAAATGTTAATGGCGGTTCAATCGCGATGGGTCACCCTTTAGGCGCAACAGGAGCAATCATTTTGGGTACGTTACTAGATGAGCTTGAAGCTCGTGACCTAAAGACTGGCCTAGCGACCTTGTGTGTCGGCGGTGGCATGGGTATCGCAACGATTATCGAAAGAGTTTAAGAGGAGAACGGCCGTGAGTATAAATAACAACACGAATTCAGTGATTGTAGAAAAAGATCAAGACAATATCGTTCACTTTATTCTTGATAAGCCCAATTCCGGTGCCAACTTAATGGACCAGGAATTTACAGACTCCTTATGCGCAGCAGTCGAACAACTTCGTGATGAAGACTTCGCAGGTGTGCTATTCCGTTCAAATAAGTCGACTTTCTTTGCCGGTGGCAACCTTGATGACCTCTATGCAACTACACGTCAAAATGCCTCGGTTCTGTATAAAATGGTTGACCGCCTAAAACTGGCAATGCGAGAGCTAGAAACATCTGGTAAGCCGGTTGTTGCTTGTATCAACGGCGCTGCACTTGGGGGGGGGTGGGAGCTTGCGCTTTCGTGTCATTACCGTGTCGCTTTAAGCAAAGGTGTGACGCTAGGTCTACCTGAAGTGACGCTTGGCTTGTTGCCTGGTGGTGGCGGTGTTGTCCGTATGTCTCGTCTCTTAGGCCTTCAGGCGGCATTGCCGTTTTTGACCGAAGGTAAACAGCTCAAACCTGAGAAAGGTAAAGATCTTGGTTTGATCAATGAAATTGTCGATGCACCTGAAGAACTAGTTTCTTCGGCTATTGCTTGGATTAAAGCCAACCCTAAAGCCCAACAACCTTATGATGTAAAAGGCTATAAAGTGCCAGGAGGAAAACCTTCAACGCCTGCCTTAGCGAAGATGTTACCGATTGCACCCGCAATGATGCGCGAAAAAACCAAAGGCACCATGCCAGCTCCTGAGTCGATTCTCTCGGTAATGGTTGAAAGCCTACAAGTTGATGTCGACTCGGCAATGCGCATTGAGACACGATATTTCGTTGAGCTGGTTTGTAGCCAGGTAGCGAAGAATATGATCGGTACTTTCTGGTATCAACTCAATGAAATCAAGGCGGGGGCAGCGCGTCCTGATGGCGTAGAAGCGTCAAAGGTGAGTAAGGTGGGAATTTTGGGCGCCGGTATGATGGGTGCAGGTATTGCCTATTCATCAGCAGCTAAGGGCATTGAGGTCGTGTTAAAAGATGTTTCAGTAGAAAATGCTGAAAAAGGTAAAGAGTATTCTCGGAAGATCCTTGATAAGAAAGTGAAAAAAGGACGCTTAAGCAGTGATAAGCGTGATGCTGCCATGAACGCCATCCTGGCGACCGATAATGCGCAGGACTTGAAAGGCTGTGACCTAGTCATTGAAGCTGTATTTGAAGACAGAGGTCTAAAAGCAAAGGTCACACAGGAAGCTGAAGCGCATTTAGAGTCATCAGCTGTATTTGCTTCGAATACCTCTACCTTACCCATTACTGGTCTTGCGGAAGCCTCTAAGCGACCAGAGAACTTTATTGGCCTTCATTTCTTTTCGCCAGTCGACAAAATGCCGCTGGTAGAAATCATCTGTGGTGACAAGACCTCAGATGAAACACTGGCCAAAGCTTATGACTACGTTTTGCAAATTGGTAAAACGCCAATCGTAGTTA
>NZ_LWGA01000835.1:0-4771 GCF_001635235.1 Oleiphilus sp. HI0117
TCATACATGATCTCCGTAAGTGAAGATCTTCAGATTAGCATGTTTTCTGGAATATGAGACATGATCCAACTCAATCGATGAAGGCTATTCAAATGTCATCCCTCTTAAACACGAACTTAGCCAAGTAAGTACCGCTGTGACGAAGCCCTATAAATTCAGTGCGATAAGATCACAGAATCACCACGTACTTCTACTTATTAAGAAGTCTTGTCACAAAAACAAAGTGTCAAGACCGATTTGTTGCTTAAAATTCCCTATGATGCTCACTTATAAACGCACTAGATAAAAGACAAACGCTTTAACAGCATTGATAGATAAGTTTCGGAATAAAACGTGTATAGCAGTTCTATAAAAAAAGCGCCCCTTGACAGCTCAGTGCTCACCTTAAAGCTCTACGACAGTGCATCTAAAGGCCCCGAAGGCTTGGCACAAGAACTTTGCAACATCTTCGGCAGCGCTTCAATTGACCTTAGTGAACGCCTAATCCCTTGGCAAAACTCGTTATTGAGCGAGACTGAGCTAAGCGACATTCGCAAGGAAGCACCGGCCGGTAGCTCTAGTTCTTATTATATTTTTGTTCACAAACACGTACTTTATCCGTGTATTCCTTTCGACCATCGCGCCGAGTTGGTCGCTAGCATTGCTTTTGATCGCCGCGCAGAAGCCCAGCTCCCCCTATCCAATACACAGAGACACCTACTGCCACATATCGCCCAGGCCTTACTTCTCTGCCATAAAATAAACCAACAGCAGCAAGAAATTGAATCAGTTTATCAAGTTCTGGGCCACTACCCACTCCCCACCCTTGCTGTCGATAACCAAGTTAATAGTGTGTTTAGCAATAAGTTGTTTAGACAATTAATCAATTCATCTATTACAAACGAAGAGTTTGACGCGAGTACATCATTAAGGCATCTAGCTCGTGAGCACATCGACCTACTGAAGTTATGCACTCGGGCTAATCAGCGCATCGTACTTAGAAATGCTATCCACGACTGTATGAATGCGACAAGCAAGCACAGCGTGTTGTTCAAGCTAAGTATTAATGAAATAGAATATCCGGTAATTATCAGCACGACAGCTTGCGTACCCAGGCTGTTCAGACATTACACCAGAACCGGCCTTGCATGGGTGTATTTTTTAGGCGCCAACTATGCGCAACACTTAAAAGAAAACCTAAGATTTCAGGCTCTGAAACTGAGTAAGGCAGAGAAAGAATTAAGCATTTTACTATTCGAAGGAGCTCGCCTTAGTGATATTTCAGAGCACAGAGGCGTCTCCGAACAGACTGTACGCAAGCAACTCCAATCAGTGCTTCGTA
The DNA here is from genome assembly GCF_001635235.1 of Oleiphilus sp. HI0117. Lineage (NCBI taxonomy): Bacteria > Pseudomonadati > Pseudomonadota > Gammaproteobacteria > Oceanospirillales > Oleiphilaceae > Oleiphilus > Oleiphilus sp. HI0117. The sequence continues at coordinate 1,322 of NZ_LWGA01000835.1, forward strand.
AAACTAGGCTTGAAAGCCAGGAAGCGCTAATTTTATTTTTATTTGAACACTGTATTGAATACGGATTAGTTAAGTAGTCACAAGGATGTAGTCATGATTAACCTGCTCGAAAATAACGCACCACTTACCATAGAGAAATTCAGCCTCGAAGAAGATGAACTGATCTCCCTTATCTATCGCTTCGCGAGCAAGAAAGACGAATGGTTCAATCTACTGCTGAGCCTGTCAAACTGTATTTCCATCTCTGAAAACCTACCTCATGAGCATCCGTTTAGAGACGTTTCCTTGCGTGTCATGAAACACCTGAAAACGGCGATCAAAATCAGTGCCCAACTTAGCAGCCAGGAACACCCCTTACAGACAGAAAGTTCCCTGAACCATATTCCCATGGCAGCATTAATTATTAATGAGACAGGCCGAATAATTGACATCAATGAGCGAGCTGAGCACTTCTTCAATGCCAGTCAGCACTGGCAAATTGATCAGGGTTACCTGAGCGCGGAACACCTTCGGCTGAACACAGAGCTTATGCCATTAACCGGCGACCAAAACTTCAGCATCATCTCACTAGCACTTGAACCCGTCGACTCAGCTGTAGAAAGCCTCAGCACTAAAAAGGCATACCAAGGCAAACCTAAGCTGGTCCATCTTACCGCCTTGCCAGGCAATGAGGCAGATATGCAGCTCAGCCAGCATTTTTATCTCTGTTTTCAAACAGAGCAGGAAGAGCTAATTAACACCGAGCTTCTCAAGGCACACTACCAGCTAACAGATACCGAGGCACTAGTCGTAGTCACCTTGATCAATGAGCTATCCAGCAAGAAGACTGCCACCAAACTAAAGTTAAAAGAGGCAACGGTAAGAGGCCACTTAAGCAACATTTATCAGAAACTTGGGGTGACTAGGAAACCGGAGTTAATCAGAAAAGTCTTATTATATAAACTCGGCTCCTCACATCAACTCGATAGGCCTTTATCTCCTATTGCTGACCAAACAAGCGAGCCTGAGCAGAACGTTATTTACCTGAAAGACGGCAGGCGTATGAGTTATTGCGATCATCCAAAGCCTGAACTTTTAAAAAATAAACGTGCAACTGACCCATATTGCTCGACCAGCTCCGAAACTCACGCCATCATTTTACTACATAACCTTATGGGCTCTTCAATGGAGTTACCTCCGGGTGCATCAAGCCTTTTTGAACAAGAAAATATCCGAATTATTGTTCCCGAACGTCCTGGCTACGGAGATTCTGACTGCCACCCCGAACGTAACCACCAAGACTGGTGCTCGGATCTTGAGCAACTACTAGATCACCTAAAACTAGATAAAGTAAAAATTCTTGCACACTCTATAGGTGGTAGTTACGCGCTTGCCTTGGCAGAGTTTCTGCCAGATCGCATCGAGCGCATTGCGATGGTTAATGCCATGCCGCGTATCGAAGATATTATGGCCTGCGCCAACATCCCTTCACTCGTAACGGCCGTTAATCGAAGTCTAAAGTTTGCTCCATTTTTGATCGAACCCATTTTAAAAATGGCTGTTGGAAAAGACATCGAACACTTTTATTCCCAGCAGTTGAACTATATTCGCCCCACACTTGAAGGTCGTGCTGCAGATATTAACTTGTTAAAAACAAGTCAATATCGAAACTATTCAACCGCTAATCTCAAGCAATCGGCTAAGCAAGGTGTTGGTATTTGGGCAGAAGAACTAAAGCTTAGCTTCAGTGCTCTTGCCTTTTCGGTAAAAAATTGTCGAACAGAATATCAATTCTGGCACGGCGAACATGATGATGTTATTCCCCTAGAAGCCGCTGAGCTGCTATCAAAGCACCTCAATACGACTCACTTTACCCGTCTGAAAAGTGAAACCCACTATCTTTTTGCTCGCCACTTTAACAAGATTGTTAAGCAACTCATCGCTAGCTAAGCCGCAATGAAATAGAAATCAGGGTGTGACAAGTCTTAGCGAGCACACCCTTCAACTCAACCCATGAGTACGAATCCGCATCACGCTACGGCGCGCTGCCCCTGCATATGTCTGATATAGCGATCGAACAGTTTTTAGTTGACCCTCAAGGGAAGCTAGTCATCAATGAGAACATCAAAAACATATTCGAGTATTTCCTTATGGCTTCTCATATCGAGGGACAAGACCAGGTCATTGAACGCATACGCGAGTATATTGAGATGAGTTTGTCTGGCGAAGCAACGATGAAAGCCCAGGAAATAGCAGACAATTATCTGCTTTATAAAGGCAACCTGAGTACAGAGCAATTTGCAATGAACACAGACTTCAGTCAGCAGGAAAACCTGACAATGCTGCGCTCTGCGCTTGATGATAAAAAAAACACACATCGACAATACCTCGGTGAAGAACTAAGTGAAGCCTTGCTCGGTCACGAAGAACGTTATGATGACTATTCTTATCAGCGCTTACTGATCAACAGCGACAGTTCACTAAGCGAGCAGGAAAAAGATCAGCTGATGGCTCAGGCCGAAAGCCAACTGCCCAGTAAGATGGCTCAAGGCATGCGCTATAAGCGCGAAGAAAAAAAGCTCACCGCACAAATAAACAGGCTTAAGAATCAGTCTGACACGGCTGAAGAAATCTTCGATTTAAGAGCTAATTTCTATGGAGAAAAGATCGCACAAAGAATGGCCTACCTAGAATCCAATACGCCACAGTGGCAAGCTCGCCTAACAGAATTCTACCAACAACGGCAAGATATCCTAGACTCAAATGAATTAAGTGACGAAGCCAAAAAACTCGCCTTACAAGAAGCCAAAGATAATGCCTTCACCAGAAAAGAACAGATCAAGCTCGCCGTACAATCGATACGGGGAGCATAGAGAGCTTGTAATTGGATAATAGCGTGCCGACTAGACAGATCGCGGACTTTCTTTAATTGTGCAATTTCTCCCTGCCTCTTTTGCTTTATAAAGCAAGTCATCCGCCTTCTTGATGACCTCAGCTGGTCGATACCCTGGCTCGCTATTTGCCAAACCTATACTTATTGTCACCGAAACGGTCTTAGAAGGATTACCCTGACCTCTATGCTTTTTCCCTGTCTTCTTATCCTGCTCACGGTCATCGGACCTAAGCTTTAGCGCATAGTTTTGTATCGATTCACGCACGGCCTCGGCAAAGACAAAAATGTCGTCAGCACTTCGGCGGTTAAAGACAATGGTAAATTCTTCTCCACCATAACGGAAAGCTCGCCCTCCACCCTCGACCTGAGCGATCTTTGAAGCCACCATACGCAAAACCTGGTCACCCACATCATGACCATGGGTATCATTAAATTTTTTAAAGTGATCGACATCGAGCATCGCTACCGAGTAATGACGACCTAAAGTGGAAAGATAATCTTCCAAAGCACGGCGACCTGATATTCCGGTTAATGCATCTTTATAAGTCACCTGATAATTACTTTGTTGATAAAGAATA
>NZ_LWGA01000836.1:0-7901 GCF_001635235.1 Oleiphilus sp. HI0117
CAATTGATTAGAATTATATCCCGTGAGAGTGATAAGAAAGAGAAATACCGCTGTTCTCAGTGTGGATTTAACGGTGGGCAGCTGCACTGGAATTGTCCTAGTTGTAAGAGCTGGCAGACGATTAAACCGGTATTAGAGTATGAAAAAAAGGTCGTGAATTAAACGATTTCGGAATTGTAAGGATTTATATGCAAGGTACAGACATGTCTTCGGTAGAACAAAAATCACCACTAATAGTTGCGCTTGATTACCCTGACTCGGCAAGTGCAATAAAAATGGCTGAGTCTCTAGACCCCTCATACTGCCGGGTAAAGGTCGGGAAGGAACTATATACACGTTGTGGACCTCAGATATTGGAGTCCCTGCATGGTCTTGGTTTTGAGGTGTTTCTCGATCTAAAATTTCACGATATTCCAAATACGACAGCTAATGCAGTTGCTGTGGCTGCAGACCTTGGTGTCTGGATGGTAAATGTTCATGCATCTGGTGGACGGCAGATGATGGAAGCCTGCGTTTCCAAGTTAACTAGCTATCAGAAAAAGCCCTTGTTGATTGCTGTTACGGTGTTGACTAGCATGCAAGACGCAGACCTTCATGAGCTTGGTTTGGAGGTGTCAGCGCAACAGCAGGTAAATCGATTGGCCGAGCTCAGTAGAGATGTAGGAATGGATGGCGTAGTGTGTTCTTCACACGAGGTAGCTGAGTTAAAGGCTAACTTAGGGGCTGACTTTAAGTTGGTGACCCCGGGAATAAGGCCTGCATTTGCTTCAGTGGGGGATCAGAAGCGGATTATGACACCGTATGAAGCTGTTCAGGCTGGCTCAGACTATTTGGTGATAGGTAGGCCAATTACTCAAGCTGATGACCCAATGGATGCCTTATCAAAGATAACCAAGGAGCTGGCGCTTGGGTAAGGTTTCAAAAAGCTTGATAGCTTTGTTCTGTTTTGTTCCTGTTATGCTTAGTTTTGCCGGGCCGGAATCGAAACATGAAGCGTCAAGCACTTTGGGTTTTCCCGTAATAAGCTATCTAGCGCATATGCAGCAGACCTATACATTCGTATTGATAGGAGAAGCGGAACGGTCATTCCTATTTTTTGATGTCTATGATGTCGCTTATTACCGAAGTGTTTCCCAGTCTAACAAGAGTAATTATGCAGAGCTTCTAACTCTGAATTATGAAAGAGATTTGCCTAAAGAGAAGGTTCACAATGCTTTGTCAGAAGGGCTTGAGAAAAATCTTTCAAATCACGACTTTCAGGCGCTTTCTCAAGAAATAACTAAGCTGGTGTCCAGTATCAATACAGATGTAAAAGAGGGAGACTCTCTCAAAATATTCTTTAAGCCAGAGGGGAAGGTGAGTTTTTATTACAATAACGTGCGTGTTTCCTCATTTTCGAATACAGCCCTCTCTCGTGCTTTACGTGCGATCTGGTTAGGGGGGCAATCTGTTGTAGATCAGGCGATGTTAACTAAAGGCCTGAATTAAGATTTTGATCTTTTAAGGCATACTTTCACAAATCTTACCCAATTAACTTGTTATCTGCTCTGATTTCTATCACCCTTAACTGCTCGCTCAGTGACATTAGGTGGAAGGAGGCTTGTGTGAATAAAATCGCAGGGAAACTTGAGGTCTCACGATTTGAAATTCCGTATAGGCTATATGGCTCTTCAGATAAGTTAATGGTATGCATTGGCGGTGCAAAACAAACCATGTCTGCATGGCGCAGTTTTGTCTCTCGTTTTCAAACTGAATACAGCATCCTGGTATTTGACTTGCCTGGGCAAGGGCGTGCAAAAATTAACTACGGTTGCATGGGGGTATCGCTTGAAGAGCAAGTGGATGCCTTGCATGAGTTATTAGTCAGAATTGATGCGCAAAAGTACTCTAGTCGATATTTAGTTGGCGGCTCTTGGGGCTCAATTGTTGCGGCTTCTTATTTGGATCGTTATCCGGATTTGTTTAATCGGGCTGTTCTTGGCAGTTTTGGCACGCGTGCAAATTCAGTCCTTCAGGTAATTATAGATCAAGTTCAGTCTTATATTGAGCAGGGGCGTGGCGCTGAAATTGCGCCATTGATGATAGAGAAGTTTGGCCAACTTATTCCTGAGCATTTAAAGCGCCAAATTATTAGCCAGTTTAATGATATGAGTGAGGAGCAGTATGCATCATTTTATGAGCATAGTCGGTCGGTTACTCAGATGGGGGATCTTAAGCAGCATATTGAGTTGAGCTCGATTGCGATTCCCGTGCTAGTTGTTATGGGGCAGTTCGATACCATTATGGACCTCTTTGACACGCGTAAAGCTACTAAAATGCTGGCGAATGGAGAGTTTCAGCTAGTCAAAGGGGTGGGGCACTTTTTGCATTGGGAGAAGCCTGAACTACTTGAGACTTACGCTGAGTTTTTTGAGCGCACTGCTGAGGAGTCACAGCATTGCAGCGCCAACTAAAGCCAATTTAGTTTAGGTTGATACTTCATATGCAATCAGGTGCTCTGCGTCGATTGCGATATTAATGGTTTCTCCGATATTAAAATCCTGGTGGCTAGGGAAGATGACATCGAGAGCCGTATCAGAGGCAAGCTTTAATTGGTATTGGGTTGAGGTGCCTGCAAAAATTTTCGAGCTGACGACGGCATTCAGGTTTGCTCCTGGTTTATAAATTACATCGTCGGGACGAATTAGTATTTCAATCCTGGTTTTTTCTGGCCAGTTATAAGCACGATTGCCTTGAATCACACCGACCTCACTTGAGAAGGTATCGGGTGTTAAGGTTTCACCTTTGATAAAGGTGCCGTGTCCAATAAACCTAGCGACAAAAGGATTTACGGGTTCGTGATATAGCTCGTAGGGTTTTCCCCATTGTTGAACTTTTCCTTGATCAATAACGCCAATATAGTCACACATAGCGAATGCTTCTTTCTGATCATGAGTCACTAATATTGCACTGATTCCTAAAGTCTTAAGAATGTTCCTGATATCAATGCTTAGACGGTTGCGTAGCTCAGCATCAAGATTTGAAAAAGGTTCATCTAGTAGGATAAGTTCGGGTTCAGGCGCTAAAGCTCGTGCTAGCGCTACTCGTTGTTGTTGCCCGCCAGACAGTTCATGTGGAAAGCTGTTTTGATAGCCATCTAGGTCGACTAAGTGAATTAACTTTTCAATATGAGCTGACTTTTCGGTTTTGTCCTTAATGCCTGTGAGGCCGAAAGCGATATTTTGGCTGACGCTAAGGTGGGGGAAGAGGGCATAGTCTTGAAATACCATGCCAATCCGTCTTTTCTCGGGGGCTTGTACCTTGTTGGTACTGGATATAGTTAAGCCGTTCAAATTGATTGTGCCGGCTTCAAGATTCTCAAAGCCGGCGATAGCGCGGAGAATGGTGCTTTTGCCACACCCACTTGGCCCAAGTAAACAAGCTATATCACCTCTGACCAGCTTAAAAGAAAGGTCTTTAATGACGATTAGGTTTTCATAGTTGCACTGTACATCGTTAACTTCGAGTATATTGCTCATCTTTGTTGGTGAAGACACGTGCTACTAAATCCTTTCTTATGTTTACTTAAGCATTACACAATAAAAACTCAAGAAGTGCCTTTTGAGAATGTAATCTATTTTCTGCTTCATCCCAAACGACTGAGCTGGGGTGATCCAGCATGTCGTGACTAATTTCTTCTCCACGATGTGCAGGCAGGCAATGCATGAATAGGGCATCAGAGTTCGCTACGCTCATTAGTTCCGGGCTAACTTGATAGTCTTTAAACTTGTTGATGCGCTCTTTTTGCTCTTCTTCTTGCCCCATTGATGCCCAGACATCAGTTACAACTAAGTCGGCATTTTTGACGGCGGCAATTGGGTTTCGTACAATATGAGCATGTTTTTGATTCTTTTTGAGCAACTCGTTATTTGGGTCGTAGCCGACGGGTGATGAGATGACCAACTCGAAGTTAAGTAGTGCTGCAGCGTTAATGAAAGAATGGCACATATTATTACCATCACCGACCCATACGACTTTTTTGCCTTCGATTGAGCCTCTATGTTCGTGATAGGTTTGCATATCGGCAAGTAATTGGCAGGGGTGGAAGTCATCTGTAAGGGCGTTAATGACTGGCACCGAGGAGTGTCGTGCAAATAATGCCAGTTTCTCATGTTCGAAGGTTCGAATAGTAATTGCATCAACCATACGTGATAGTACCCTAGCACTATCTTCAACCGGTTCTCCACGACCCAATTGCGTATCCCGAGGAGACAAAAATAGAGATGAACCACCAAATTGAGCCATGCCAGACTCGAAAGAAACACGAGTTCGGGTAGAAGACTTCTCGAAGATTAGTGCTAAAACGCGATTTTTGAGAGGCTCATAGATATTACCTTGCTTATGCTCGGTTTTAAGTGTGATAGCTCGCTCAATAACTTGCTTAAGCTCTTGGCTGGAAAGGTCATTTAAGGTTAAGAAGTGTCTTAGTGCCATTTGTCTCTCAATAAATAAACGATTTGATCGTGGAGGTAGAGTGTTTCCTGCCCAGTTAAGAGCGGGGCCTGCTGCGATCGTCGGCAGAATATAGGCGAATGATTTGTACGACGGCGTCAATTAAGAATTCACACTCGTCGTCACTCATATTCAGTGCCGGTAGAAGTCGAATCACTTTTTCGGAAGTGACGTTCAATAGTAAGCCTTTTGCCTTGGCTAGTGGAACGAGCTCTAGGCAAGGTTCGGTCAGTTCAATGCCGATCATTAAGCCCCTGCCGCGAATATCAGCAACGTAGTTAGCTGCCAAAAGTTCATTCTCAAGTTCTTTAAGAATGCGTTCTCCGAGAACAGATGCTCTATCACAAAGCTTATGGCTTGTAATTTCATTGATTGTCGCTAGTGCAGCTGCACAGCCAAGAGGGTTTCCGCCGAAGGTAGAACCGTGAGTGCCGGGAGTAAGAACATCGGCTGCGCTGCCTTTTGCCATGCATGCACCAATAGGGTAGCCATTGGCGATGCCTTTTGCAGTTGTCACAACGTCAGGTGTTACATCATACCCTTGATAAGCAAAATAATTACCCGTTCTGCCGTTACCTGTTTGAACTTCGTCTAACATCAATAGCCAGTCATTCTCATCGCAGATCTGACGCAAAGATTTTAGGTAACCGTCCTCAGCGATTGAGAGACCTCCTTCACCTTGAATGGGCTCGACTAGAATTGCGACAACATTAGGGTTCGATTTGGCAATCGCTTCAACAGCTTTAACGTCATTGAATGGTGCTCTAACAAAGCCGCCTAGTAAAGGCTCGAAGCCCGCTTGTGCTTTTCGGTTTCCTGTCGCGGTCAAGGTCGCCATAGTCCTGCCGTGGAAAGATTGATCCATGACGATAATCGTGGGAGTCTGTATACCCTTGTCATGCCCATACTTTCTGGCTAGCTTAATAGCGGCTTCATTCGCTTCAGCACCTGAGTTGGAAAAGAAAACTTTTTCCATACCTGATATTTGGCATAAGGTCTGTGCAAGTTTGACTTGTAAAGGCGTGTGATAAAGATTTGAACAGTGGAGTAGGCGGCCGGCCTGATCTTTGATTGCTTTGGTAACTGCGGGGTGTGAATGGCCAAGGCCGCAAACAGCTATACCAAAAAAGGTATCAAAGTATTTGTTTCCGTCAGTGTCGTATAGCCAGGCGCCGTCACCATTTTCAAAAGCAACAGGTAGTCTGCCATAAGTGCTCATCAGCGGTTGATCGTTGTTCATTTCAGTCTCTTATTAACGCAAAAAGGCAGCTAAATGCTGCCTGTATAAAGATAATATGTTAGCTTGATCTTTCATGGTAATCAATTGTTTTTGGGCTTCAATTTTTAGCCTGCGATCAAGATGTATCTGGTGATACTTGATCCTTGGAAAATGTAGTTGATGTATTCTGGTTACCATATTCAAATCTTGTGACGAATTGAGAGTTTTTATTGTGCTTAATGCGGTTGAATTAGCGGTGTTTTCGGGTCAAATAAAGTCGATATGTGAAGAAATGGGCCTGGTTTTGCAAAGAAGTGCTTTTTCTCCAAATATAAAAGACCGTCTTGACTATTCCTGCGCTTTTTTTGATTGTGATGGAAAAATCGTGGCCCAAGCTGCGCATATTCCTGTTCATCTCGGTAGCATGGCTTATGCAATGACCCGAATAGTTTCTGAGTTTGATTGGAAGCAAGGCGATGTTCTGGTTTTAAATGATCCTTTTAAGGGTGGGACTCATCTTCCTGATGTAACATTGATTGCACCATTCTTTGTTGGTGAAGAGCTAAGTGGCTTTGTTGCGAATCGTGCGCATCATGCCAATATCGGTTGTGATTCTCCTGGCTCAATGCCGCTTTCAACAAGCTTGGAAGATGAAGGCGTAATTATTTCTCCCCAAAAACTATATTCTCAAGGAAAACTGAATAAGGTTTGTCTCGAATTATTATCAAGCATAGAAAAGAACACTAATGCCGACGATTTGCCAGGAGATTTTATTGCACAGCTCAGTGCGAACGTTGTAGGTCTGGAGCGCCTGGAACAGTGGTTTATTGAGTCGCGGATGACACGTCAGAGTTTTGTTCAAGGCATTGAGCAATTGAATGACTATGGTAAAACGCTTGCAGCGAATTACCTAGAGCGTTTGCCGAAAGGGAGGGCTAGTTTTTCAGATTACCTTGATGGCGACGGGGTAGGTACTGAAAATATTCTAATTAAAGTTGAAGTGTCTATCGATAGTGAGGGAATTACGCTGGATTTTACCGGAACATCAGCACAGGTTAAGGGGAATCTAAATTGCCCTCTTAGTGTATGTGCTGCGTCTGTGTACTATGTGTTTGCAGCACTAATGCCAGCATATGTACCTCATTGTGATGGGGTGTTCAAACTGATTAATATCTCTGCGCCCAGTGGCTCGCTACTAAATGCTCTACCTGGAGCTGCCGTTTCAGCAGGGAATGTTGAAACAAGTATGCGTGTTGTAGATGTTGTGCTTGGAGCATTGCATCAAATAGGACTTAAAGTGCCTGCCGCCTCACAGGGAACGATGAATAATGTTGCGATGGGAGGGACAGCTCCGACGCCATGGAACTATTACGAGACAATCGCTGGTGGAGCAGGGGCAGGTGAGTTATTTGAAGGTATTACTGCGCGCCAGTGTCATATGACGAATACGCTTAACACGCCCATAGAGAGCCTGGAGCTTCATTATCCGATGCAGGTTATGCAATACGGTATTAGGGCGGGCTCTGGTGGCATAGGGGAGCATTCAGGTGGAGATGGCGTCATCCGCTCTTACCTGTTTAAGCAGGCGGCTCAGGTCACTTTGTTAACTGAGCGTCGCTCGAAAGCTCCGTGGGGACTCGAAGGTGGTGCTGAAGGGTGCCCAGGTAAAAATGTACTTAATGCTAGGGTGCTGGATGGTAAGGCAGAGTTTAAGGTAGGGGCGGGTGATGTTTTAACGATCAACACACCTGGTGGCGGAGCCTGGGGGGAGAAACTCTGAAAAAATACCTGACTAATATGGTTGGTCTTATCAAAAGATAGTAAACTAGGTGGCGAAAGATTTAACTCTACAGGTAAATACCGATGTCAATAATGGATACGATTAAAGAGCAACTTGAAAGCAATGATATTCTGCTATACATGAAAGGCTCGCCTCAGCAACCACAATGCGGCTTTTCTGCCAAAACATCACAGGCGCTGATGGCTTGTGAGGAGCGATTTGCTTATATTAATATTTTAGAACACCCTGAGTTGAGAGAGAACCTTAAGGTTTACTCAAGTTGGCCGACATTCCCGCAGCTATACATAAAAGGTGAACTTGTAGGCGGTTGTGATATTGTCACCGAACTGTACGAGTCTGGTGAGCTGAAAAAGATGGTAAGCGCTGCTGCTTCCGCTGAATAAGTTGTAC
>NZ_LWGA01000837.1:0-2517 GCF_001635235.1 Oleiphilus sp. HI0117
TTGCAGCATTGCCTACTGCACTGATCACCAGGGAATTGACAATAATTAACAATTGAAAAAAGGCTTTAAAAAAAGGCACCTTGGCTTTCATTTTAATTACAGCCACAGCCACCTCCTGATACGGTTGACGCCTTGTATCATGGTTACGAAGGCGGTGGTATGGATATTAATGGCCCCTTTGTTCTGGTAAGAAAAAGTGCCGGTACGAATTTTTCCCTGAATGGACATTACTATGTTGATTCAGTGTCGTCGGCGTCTATTGATGTGCGCGCCACTGCTAGTGCTTATGAAGAAGAGCGAACTGAGTACAGTGCCGGGGTAGATTTTCTTCATGAGAAAACGATAGTGAGCGCGGGCTATACCAACAGTGAAGAAAATGACTTCTCAGCCGACACAGTGTTTGTTTCTGTTTCACAAGATTTCTTTGGTGATTTAACTAACTTGAGCTTGGGTTATTCCAGAGGATGGGATGAAGTTGGAATGATTCAGAGTGACTTTTCTGAAGATGTTGACAGGCAGAACTACAAACTGGGGCTATCTCAAGTCATCACGAAAAATATGCTCTTTGGCGTGGACGTCGATATTATTACTGACGAAGGTTATTTGAATAACCCCTATCGCGTATACCGCTATCAGAGTGGTTCATCTTTCGAGACAGCTACTGAAAAATACCCGCAAACACGAACCAGTACAGCTGTTGCACTTCGTTCTCTTTACTACTTGCCGTATCGAGCATCGATTAAAGCAGAGTATCGTTATTTCACTGACAGCTGGGGGATAGAAGCGGATACCTTCGAACTTCAATATATTCACCCGGTTGGTCCTTCTTGGGTCTTTGAGGGCCGATATCGTTATTACCAGCAAACCAGTGCAGACTTTTATAGTGACCTTTTCCCCTTTCAGGACTCACAAGACTTTATGGGGCGTGATAAGGAATTGAGTACCTTTAGTGATTATACGATTGGTTTAGGAGCAAGTTATATTTTTGGTAAAGGTGCCATCCCACATGTAGATAGGCTAAAGCTAACGGCTTTGGTTGATTACTTAGAATTTTCCTATGACAACTTCAGAGATGTGACCAAACCTTCTACTGTTGCAGGAAACGAACCTTTGTATGGTTTCGATGCGTGGGTCACGCGTATATCGGTCACGATGGAATATTAGAGAGAATTGGGGAAGAGTTAGATGAATAATAAAGCGACCAGAAAAGCATTGAAAAGCATACTCTTGTTTGCTGTATGCCTAGTTTCAGTGAGTAGCTTTGGTGAGGAGTCAGCGACCGAGCCGGGTGCGGTTATCGAAAAACAGTCTGCGCCTGTGGCGGACAAGCCTGTTGCCTTGAGTGTGGCGCAGCTGAAGAAAAAGGTCATCAAGCTGAATCGAGACCTGTTTATTCTGGAAGAAGATTTGCTGTTTCCGGCAAATACCCAGTTTGTTGTTTATCTGAGTCTGGATACGGGTAAATTCTTCAAGCCTGACAGCGTGACCTTAAAGCTGAATGATGAAATTGTTGCTAGCCATTTGTATACGCAGCGTCAAGTCACAGCATTACGAAAGGGCGGTATGCAGCGTTTGCATATGGGTAACTTGAAGAGTGGCGAGCACGAGCTAACGGCCGTTGTAAGCGGGCTCGGGCCTGATAAGCGCGAGTACAAAAAAGCTGCCACCATGCTATTTGAAAAGGCAAGTGATATTGCTTCGCTAGAGATTCAGATAAGCGACCAAAGTGAAAACTATCAACCTCATGTTGAAATCGTTGAGTGGAACTAGCGTGCTAAAAACTTATCTTCCTGAGCAAACTCAGCGCTTTGTGAAAGCACTGATTACCTTGTGTATTCTCTGCGTGAGTCTGTGGACGGGTGTTGCTCAGTCTTCAGAAGCAAAGCTGGTTGATGAGTACCCGGTATATCAACGTGCTCAAGACTTAAATTACGGTCAGGTACTGTTCCAGTACCATCAAGGAAATTTCTTTGAAGCTTTGAGCGCGCTAAATGTTGCCAAGCTCCGTTCCGGAATCCAGGGGCATGGCCAGCATCCGGAATTAGTGGAGGGGGGGCTGATGCTCTCTTACGGAATGGTCGAAGAGGCCAAACTAGTATTTGAGACGCTTCTAACCAAGCAAATTTCATTGAGCGATCGTAACCAGGCTTGGTACTACTTAGGTAAGGTCTTCTACCTTACCGCCGATGATAAGCGCTCTTCAGAAAGTTTTGACAAAGTACAGATGCAGCTTTTGCGAAAGGAAAAGCCTCATTTGTTCCATGAAATGCTCTATATGAAAGGACTATTGATCGGACGGGATCATAGTATCAAACAAGAAAATAAACCCCTTATGCTTGCAAGCTTGATTAGCCAGATTCCTCCTGGCAACTTATGGCGACAGTACCTTCAGTATAATGCCGCCGTTGGTGGATTAGCGGCAGCGTCTAATACGAACTATGAAGTGGTTCGAAGTGTTGCTTTGCGAGATTTGAAGCGCTTGGCAGCTGGTTTGCTTAATCAAATAGATGAACTCTA
>NZ_LWGA01000838.1:0-10023 GCF_001635235.1 Oleiphilus sp. HI0117
AATATTTGTATAATAATATGTACTTTTTTTTGTCTTCTCTGTGAAGCAAAGCGCTCGGTGTTATCTGTGGTGAATTCATTTTTTAGTTTTAGTAATACCTATTAATTCAGAGATAAACTATGGATAACCTACTAGATTTTTCAGAAAAGGTAGCATTGATTACCGGCGCTGCCAGTGGCTTTGGTAAAAGCCTAGCCGAAGAGTTAGCCAAGCGCGGAGCGAACTTAGTGCTAGCTGACTTCAACGAAGAAGGCTTAACACTGACAAAGCAGGATTGTGAAACCCTAGGCAGTAAGGTTATTGCCTTAACGGGTGATATAGCTGAAGAAGCGCATTCTGAAGAACTCGTAAAGGCTGCGGTTGATAATTTTGGCAAGCTTGATATTGCTGTTAACAATGCTGGTATCGCTCCTAAACTGGGCCCATTGGTTCACCTGGACGGCCCAACGCTTTCTCGTCAGTTAGATGTTAATACTAAAGGTGTCGCGTTTGGCCTGAAGCATCAGTTAAGAGTCATGGCTGCTCAAAAAGAGGGTGCGATTCTGAATGTAAGTTCCATGGCAGGTTTAGGTGGAACGCCGATGGGAAGCTCCTATGGCGCTGCCAAGCACGCTGTAATAGGTCTAACTAAAACGGCCGCAGTTGAATGTGGGCCTATGAATGTTCGAGTTAATGCGATTTGCCCCTTCTTTACGTCAACGCCGATGGTTGATAATCCAACGATGAATCCGAATGATAATATCGAAGAGGTCAACAAGAACCTTGCGCGCGGCTGTCCGATGAAGCGTATCGCACGAGTTGAAGAAATTGTGAATGTCATGGTCATGATACTGTCACCAGCGAATAGTTATATGAACGGTATTGCTATACCGGTTGACGGCGGCATGTCAGCCATGTAATTTCAAAGGGGTCAGACTCGATTGAATTTCAATCGAGTCTGACCCCTTTGAAAATAAGCTATAAAAATAATAGGAAGAGGTCATGAGTACAAAGCGCGAATTCGATGTGATCATATGGGGAGCAAGTGGTTTTACAGGCCGCTTAGTTGCCGAATACTATCTAAATACCTACGGCCTCGATGGCGAACTAAAATGGGCAATGGCTGGACGCAACCAAACCAAGCTTGAAGAAGTTCGAAAAGGCTTAGGTAACGATAACATTCCTCTTATTCTTGCCGATAGCCACGATACGGCTAGCCTGAATGAACTGGCAAAACGTACTAAAGTCGTCTGCACAACGGTCGGTCCTTACGCTAAATATGGAAACGAATTAGTCGCCGCATGTGTCGAGAACGGCACTGACTATTGTGACCTGGCCGGCGAGACGCAATGGATTCGTCGCATGATCGACAAGCACCACAAAGCGGCAAAAGAAGCCGGTTGCCGGATTGTCCATTGTTGTGGTTTTGACTCGATTCCTTCCGACATGGGTGTGTACTTTCTTCAGCGTGAAGCAAAACATCACTATGGCGAATATTGCTACCATATCAAGATGCGCTTAAAAGCTGCAAAAGGGGCGATGAGTGGCGGTACCTTTGCCAGCATGAATAATGTGATGCTCGAAGCGAGTAAAGACCCTGAAGTTAAGAAGGTGATCTTCAACCCTTATGGTTTGAACCCTCAGGGGGAAATGTCGGGCCCTGATAAGCCAGATATGCAAAGCGTTAAATACGACTCTGACCTAAAAGCTTGGATCATGCCTTTCATCATGGCGGCAATAAATACGCGTGTTGTTCGACGCTCTCATGCTTTGAAGTCTTACCCGTATGGAAAAGACTTCCTTTATGATGAAGCGATGATGAGCGGCAAAGGCTTTACTGGAAGAGCCAAAGGTTATGCTGGCTTATTGACCTTAGGCTTGATGATGGCAGGTAAGCCGGGGTCTTGGTATAAAAATACAATTAATCGCTTTTTCCCTGAACCTGGTGAAGGGCCAAATAAAGCAGAGCGTGAAGCTGGCTTCTTCACCTTTAGTGTAATTGGCCGTATGAATGACCGAACATTGGTTGCCAAGGTTACAGGTGACCGAGACCCAGGTTATGGTTCTACTTCTAAAATGCTTGGTGAAAGTGCAGCCTGTTTAGCCTTGGATAAGAAACACTTGCCGAAGATGTGCGGAGTGTTGACACCCTCAACAGCAATGGGTGATGCCTTATTGCATAGGCTAGAAGAAAAGGCTGGTCTAGGCTTCTCAATCGAGCCCTAAGGTTATTGAGTTCAGGGTAAGTCGGGTTTTAACCCGACGATGCAGTTAATCAATGTTATAAGCTAAAGATGGGTTGGAGATAAACTCATTTTCATTGCCCTGATACTCAGCCACAATCGCATTACGTGAGACTTCCTCCGGGCTTGGTGGATCATTCTCATGCCATAGTTTTAATAAAGACATATGAGTACGCAAGGGTAGGTCATAGTTAGCCTTCATATAAAACAGAATTCTGGCAATATCCCCTTTGAGCTCGTTAGGTGGGTCAATAATGTGTAACTTCTTTCGAATGCCGCAATTATTGGCCTCAATCGTTTCTTCTAAGTTGCCGAACTTTGCGCCTTTTCTTTTAAACTCAAAGTAAGAGTCAGCCGGAACAACATTATGCAAATCAGAGATTATTTCCATATAGCGATCGTCTGAACGAAGGCACTGGCGTTTAGTTCCGCATTGAAGGTGGTCACGTACTTGAGCGCTTGGGTAAATATGGCTGACCGCGAGAAGCGGTGTTTTCTTTGAGAAAGACTTTTTGCAGAAAAAGGTCTGCCCGCCATTTTTATAAATGGCGCCCCAAAATTTATCCTTAATCACTGATTTGTAATCAGCTGCCGCTATTGAACTTAATAGCAAGCAGCTGATAGCGATAACTATCGCGCTACATATTTGTTTGTTGCGTTTTAAGCGCATTCAGGTTTACCTCGGTGAAGCTATTGGTAGTAAAAGAAGACTGCTTAACAACTTATATGATTCTTATAATTGACGTTAGCATAAAAAGTGAGCGCTGCCCCCTTATAAGTGAGCTAAAAATGTTAGATTCTGAAAAACATTGTAAAAACAGCGATCGGAAAGAGGCTTTAATGTTTATTTGTGATAAAGAGTGTGCGCTAAAGAACTTATAATGCTTTGTTGTGCTTTTGTTATTTTTTATTTTCAAAAGCTTATCTATGGAAATTAAAGCATCTTCGTAAATGAGTTTTCGAATGTGAGAATTTTGTAGGCGGCCCGTCCCGGGGCGCAGGTCGTTCCTCGGAGTGTCAGATAGCCTGGTGGTTCCGTTCGCGCGGACAGAGGCCCCGCCTACCTTTGGCTTTATCCCTTAGCAATTGCCAAGGTAATATCAGTCAACACGTCCCAAGGGGAAATGCCCTTTTCGACACCTTTGATCAGGTCATCGACTTTCTTACACTGATCTAAAAGGCCCAATAGCTTTTGAGGGCTGTGCTTTTGTGCGGCGGCAGACAGACCTGCCTGGCGTTTTTGAATGATACGATGTTGTTTGAATAATGCCGGCAATGGCTGACCTTTGCTCAGGGCATGAGACAAATTCAGTAGTAAGCGAATCTCTTTACTTAAAGCCCACAAGACAAAGGTGACTTCTACGCCTTCAAGGCGAAGGTGGGAGATGATTTTTGCGCTTTGCTTGGCCTTTCCGGTCAAACAGGCGTCGGTAAGGTTAAAGACATCGTAGCGAGAAGCATCTGAAACACTTTCCAACACATCTTCAGTAGAAATTTCGACACTGCTGTCAGGGTGAAGAAGCTTAAGCTTCTCAAGCTCCTGTTGTGCAGCGAGTAAGTTGCCTTCTAATCTATCAGACAAAAGTGAAACGGCGTCACGAGCTAAGTTCAAGCCCATTTTATTGGCTCGTTGAGCTATCCAACGCGGCATCTCGTGTAGATTGATTGGCCATATTTGAATGATGGCACCAGTCTGATCAAGTCGGCTACACCACTTGCTTTTAAGTGTGGAAGCATCGAGTTTATCGGCGCAGATCAGTAAAATCTTATCTTCTGGCAAATTATCGCAATATTGTTGAAAGGCTTTTGCACCGGGGGTACCGGGTTTAGATTTTCCAAGTCGAAGTTCAGTTAGTGTCTTTTCTGCAAATAAAGACAGAGTGTTAGCTTCTTCGTTTAAGCTGGTCCAATCGAACTTGCGGTCAACTTCCAGAATCTTTCGCTCATCAAAGCCTTGTTTTTTGCAGTTCAGACGAATGCTGTCCAAAGCTTCTTGAACCAATAGTGGCTCGTCACCGGTTACCAAATAAAGCGGTAAGAGCTTTTTTTTCAGCTCATTCTCAAGTTGCTCAGCTTTGATGCGCATACTTACTCAGAGCCCTCGTTACTGCCGGAATCGCTGGTAGTTAGCGTTTGTTTATTTACGACATCTATCTGGCGGAATATTTCTGAAGCAATGCGCTGGCTAAGTTCAGACTGTAGCTCACTGCGCTCGCGCTCTTTTGATAATAGTGCAGAGGACTGGTGGCGATAGCTATTACGAACGACGATTTCCTGTTCAGCGAGTACTTCTTCGCTCTCTTGAAGAACTAATTGATAACTTACTTTAGAGCTCAGCCCATATTCAGCGGTTGAAGCATTGCTTTGCAGCGACAAGGTACGAGACTCTTGCTCGATAGGGGAGATAGCTAGCCGATACTGAGCATTGTCATCAAAGCTAATATTATTCAGCATCAACTTTTGGCGTAGTGTTTGGCAAAGCTGCCAAGCACGAGTGGTTGGGCAGTCGAGTTTTATACTGGAAAAGCCCTTAGGAGCGTCATGTTCAGAATAACCACGAAGCTGGAAACCGCATGCCGACAGCAAACTAAAAAGCATGATCATTACGATGATCAAAAGTTTATTACGTGGCATATAAGGCTCTCACTGAAATAATAATCGCCCCGAAGCTTTAAGCGAGGGGCGATATTAAGGAGGAAAGAACAGGTCTATCGTTGCCTAGTTCGCAACGATATTAACCAGCTTTCCAGGTACAACGATTACTTTACGAACGGTCTTGTCATCTGTAAAGCGTTTAACGTTTTCATCATCCAAAGCAGTTTGTTCCATTGCTTCTTTGCTGATATCAGCAGGCACGTCAAGCTTGGACCTTACTTTACCATTCACCTGAATAACGATCGTTTGCGAAGCCTTAACCAAGGCGCTCTCGTCAACACTTGGCCAGCCCGCGCCGATAACTGCGTCTTTGTGGCCCAGGGTTTCCCATAGCTCATGTGAAATATGAGGCGTGATTGGTGCAAGCAGTAAAGTAACGGTTTCAAGCGTTTCCTGCATGACCGCACGGCCTTGCTCACTGACATCAACAAACTTCGAGGCTGTATTCATTAGCTCCATAATAGCCGCGATTGCTGTGTTAAAGGTTAAGCGGCGGCTAACGTCGTCACTTACTTTAGCAATCGTTTCATGCGTTTTTAAGCGAAGCGCTTTCTGCTCTTTGTTCAAGCTGGCAACATCGAGTGCAGCCACATCGCCCTGAGAAACGTGAGAATACACCTGGCGCCAGATACGCTTAAGGAAACGGTTTGAACCTTCAACCGCACTGTCAGACCATTCCAATGATTGCTCAGGAGGCGCAGCAAACATAATAAACAAACGAACGGTATCAGCACCAAACTGGTCGATGGTGGTTTGTGGGTCAACACCGTTGTTCTTAGATTTCGACATCTTGCTCATGCCAGAAGACAACACTTCGCTACCGTCAGACTTGCGCTTGCAGCTAATGGTTTTGCCTTTTTCGTCCGTCTCGATATCGACTTCAGCTGGCGCGATCCAGATCTTGCCACCTTTATCGTCTTCCTGATAGAAGCTTTCAGCCAATACCATGCCTTGGCATAACAGACGCTTGAACGGCTCGTCACAATTTACCAAGCCGACATCTCGTAACAGTTTGTGGAAAAAGCGCGCATAAAGCAGGTGCAAAATAGCGTGCTCAATACCACCAATATATTGGTCTACAGGCAGCCAGTAATTTGCCGCGCCTGGGTCTAACATGCTGTCAGCAGACTGAGGTGAACAGTAACGTGCGTAATACCAAGACGATTCCATAAAGGTATCGAAGGTATCTGTTTCACGTAGTGCAGGCTGACCATTATGAGTCGTCTTTGCCCACTCCGGGTCGCTCTTGATAGGTGAGGTGACACCGTTCAGCTCAACGTCTTCAGGCAGTACAACAGGCAGCTCATCTAAAGGAACAGGAATCGCGCTGCCGTCTTCAAGATTCTTGATCGGGATAGGTGTGCCCCAGTAACGCTGGCGAGAAACACCCCAGTCACGCAAGCGATAGTTAATACGCTTTTTGCCAGTGCCTAGCGCTTCGAACTTGGCAACAATGGCATCAAAGGCTTCTGCCGAGCTTAGGCCGGTGAATTCACCTGAAGTCACCAATACGCCTTTTTCAACAAAAGCTTCTTCTTGTACATCTATGTCGTTGCCGTCTTCCGGCGCAATCACCTGCTTGATAGGAAGCTGGAAAGCCTTGGCGAATTCATGGTCACGCTCATCGTGAGCCGGTACCGACATAACCGCACCTGAACCGTAATCCATCAAGACAAAATTAGCCGTCCAAACAGGTACTTCTTCGCCCGTAATTGGGTGGATAGCAGTAAAGCCGGTTGGAATACCTTTTTTCTCCATCGTCGCCATATCTGCTTCAGCGACTTTGTTGTTCTTACACTCTTCAACAAAGGCTTTCACCTCAGCATTATTCCCTGCCGCTTCAAGAGCAAGAGGGTGCTGGGAAGCAACTGCAACGTAGGTCACACCCATTAAAGTATCTGGGCGAGTGGTATAAACGCTTAGCTTGTCATCTCGACCTGCTAGGTCGAATGAGAATTCCAAACCTTCAGAGCGGCCGATCCAGTTGCGCTGCATGGTTTTGACCTGCTCAGGCCACTCATCTAACTGATCGAGATCTGCCAACAGCTCTTCAGCATAATCAGTAATCTTGATAAACCATTGTGGAATTTCTTTACGCTCGACCAAAGCACCAGAGCGCCAGCCGCGGCCATCAACAACCTGTTCGTTTGCCAAAACAGTTTGGTCGACAGGGTCCCAGTTGACGGTTGCGTTCTTCTTGTAAACCAAACCTTTCTCGTAAAGCTTGGTGAAGAACCACTGTTCCCACTTGTAGTACTCAGGCTGACAGGTCGCCAGTTCGCGACTCCAGTCGTAGCCAAAGCCCAGTGCGTTCAACTGAGTCTTCATGTATTCGATATTTTCGTAGGTCCACTTGGCAGGTGCTACCTTGTTATTGATCGCAGCATTCTCTGCAGGAAGACCAAAAGCATCCCAACCCATTGGTTGCATTACGTTTTTGCCTTGCATGCGCTGATAGCGAGAAACAACATCGCCAATGGTGTAGTTACGCACGTGGCCCATATGTAGTTTTCCGCTCGGATAAGGGAACATGGACAGGCAGTAGTATTTCTCTTTTGTTTCGTCTTCAGTGACAGCAAAGCTGTTGTTGTCTTGCCAAAATTTACGGGCTTTTTCTTCTATTTGCTGCGGTTGATAATGTTCTTGCATGAGAGTCTTCAATGTCGCGTGTTTTTATAAAGAGTGAAAAATAAGGTACTTTTTAGAAGCTTGGCGCTTAAAGATGGATAAAGCATCAAGCCGACTAAAACCAGCCGGCTATTCTAGCCTAGATTACGGTGCTTTTCACGCTTCTGTTGATGCTTTTCAGCGCCTGACTCTTAGTACTAAAACGAGCAGAGCACAAAACCAAAATAGGGGAGTGGAACCAGTGTGTGAAAAAGGTGTGCGTCCTTCCAGTAAACGAATTTTAGAAAACAAAATCGTTTGTACAAATTGCTCACTTTGGGCTGTAATCTTTCCGCGCTCGTCGATGATCGCACTAACCCCATTATTGGTGCCGCGCACCATGTAGCGGGCATTTTCAGCAGCACGCATCTGCGCCATTTCCAAATGTTGAAGCGGGCCTATCGAGGTGCCAAACCAACTGTCGTTACTGATGGTGATCAGGTAATCTGCGTCGGCCGACTGCTTGGCAACAAAATCAGGGTAGACCACTTCATAGCAAATAAATGGCGCCACTTGATAGTCGAAGGACTTTAGCAAGGCTTGGTCTTCTGCACCGGTTCGAAAGTCAGACATGGGTAGGTTGAAGAAGTCGATCAGGCCACGCAATAAATCTTCCAGCGGAACATATTCCCCAAAGGGAACCAATTTCTGTTTATGGTAGATACTTTCGCCTTCTGCTTCACGCGCACCAAGACTAACAATACTGTTGTGGTAAACCTGGCGACCGCTCTCTCTATCGATGTGTCGAAAGGGGATGCCGCTGAAAATATTACTATTATTCGCTTTCGCCAGTTCAGACATTACATTCAAAAATGGAAGGGCCTGGTCATATAACCTGGGCACCGCCGTTTCTGGCCAAACAATCACATCACTCTGCCAGGCCTGCTCGCTCATGGTCTCGAGTAGTTTTAAGGTTTTTGGAATTTGTGAACGTCGCCATTTAAGTTCTTGGGGAATATTAGTCTGAATCAGCGCGACGCTGAGCTCATCTTTAGAATCTTCAGTATTGCTAACTTTACTTTGGCTCCAGTTAATGGTGCTTAATGCAGGCCCGCTAATCCAGAAGATCAGTGCAAAAGCGAGTAAACCGAACTTGTGCTGCTTAGTATCAGAAGCTAACAACAAGGCTAAAGCGGTGCCGCTTAGTGCAACAATGAAGGTAAGCCCGTGTACACCAATCACCGGGATCCAACCGCTTAAAGGTGACTCAAGATGCGAATAGCCCAAAAATAGCCAGGGGAAACCCGTTAGGAATACAGTCCGAAAACCATCACCCAAGACCCATATCGCGGTAAATAAAAAGCTGTTTATTAATGTGTTGTCACCGCGTAGTTTGAAGTAGAGCCAGAAGTTCAAAGCGCTAAACAGGGCCAAGCCAGCAACAAAAATGACAGTTAAGCCACCTGCAAGCACTGGTGGCGCATTGCCATAGGTGTTAATACTAACGTAAACCCACGAAGCGCCTGAACCAAAAAGCCCTAAGCCAAATATCCAACCATACAAAAAACCTTTCTCGGCTTTGCCTGAAGGTTTTAAGGCTTGCGTGCAAAGTAGTATCAATGCAATCGAAATAGGGCCTAGTAGCCATAAGCCATATGGGGCAAGTGTGAAGGTTTGCAGTGCACCGGCTACTAACAGGCAAATGAAAATTAAGGGCTTGGGCAGAGACGGGAATAGGTTCATGGAGTGTCAAATTTCAATGGGGTCAGACTCGATTGAAAATATTGCGGTTTCAATCGAGTCTGACCCCATTGAAACCGCTGGAATATCAATTCTTCTCTATCTTCACCAAGCGAATGCTTCGGTTATCAGCATTAAGTACTGTTACTTTAAAGCCATACATAAGAGTTGTATCACCGCGGCGGGGCAGGCGTTCGAACTTCTTCAGAATCAGGCCTCCAATGGTGTCGAATTCCTTATCTGGCAGTTCCGTTGAAAAGTACTCATTAAATTCATCAATAGGGGTGATGGCCTTTACGTTATACTCGCCATCAGTAAGAGGCTTAATTAACGCTTCGTCATCGATGTCGTGCTCATCTTCGATCTCGCCCACGATCTGCTCAAGAATATCTTCAATCGTTACAAGCCCGGCAATACCGCCATACTCATCGGCAACAATTGCCATATGATTACGGTTTTGCTTAAACTCCTTAAGAAGCTGATTTAATCGCTTGCTCTCAGGTACAACCGTCGCTGGCCGTAAAGCCTCAGAAATCTTGTTTTTGCTAAGTTGTCCTTTTATCGCTAGGGGCAGTAAATCTTTAGCAAGCAAAATACCGATAATATCGTCAGTTGACTCGCCAATAACCGGAAAACGTGAGTGAGCAGACTCGATAATGCTATGCATATACTCTTCAGGCTCAAGCGTCGCGCGTACGGTAATCATCTGGGAGCGGGGAATCATCACTTCGCGAACTTGCATGTCGGTGACTTGCATCGCGCCTTCGATAATACTGAGCGAGTCAGCATCGAGAACGTT
>NZ_LWGA01000839.1:0-2084 GCF_001635235.1 Oleiphilus sp. HI0117
TGGCTGGGTTTTACACTCCATTGTTTTGGAAGCAATAACATCGGTGTCGACACCGCCCAAGGTGACTTCAGCGGTCCGGTAGCCTTCTGTTCCGGCGGGTTTTAGTGTCCAGTTGTTTAGGTGAGTGGCAATCGATCTAATGGTGCTGTCGGTAAATTCGCCCATCGGTTTTTCTGCTTCAGCTTTCCAAAATAGAGCTTGTAGTTCTAAACAAAAGGCTTTGGAGAAATGTTCAGACAATATATTCCTGAGAAGAGATTTTGGCTTCGATGACTTGAATTCAAGTAGTGTGGCTTCAACATCTAGATCAGGTAACAGGTTGATATGAATAAGGTCGCCTTGCTTCCAATAGTTGGAGCATTGTAGGGCAACAGGGCCGCTAATGCCGCGATGAGTGAACAGCATGTTCTCTCGAAATGTGGTGCCGTTGGTTTCCATTGTCACGTCAACCGCTAACCCTGATAAGCGTTCAGTAAGCGCTTTGGTTTGATCGGTGAAAATGAAAGGGACTAATCCCGCTGAACGTTCTTTGAGAGGCAGGTTAAATTGTTCGGCAATATCGTAGCCAAAGCCGCTTGAACCTAGTGTAGGAATGGATAGGCCACCGGTTGCGATCACCAAGGAACGGCAGGTGAAAACACCGGCGTTAGAGCGAAGTATATAGCGCTGCTCATCACTTTCGTCTAGGGTTTCGATAAACTCCACCTGGCATTTGGTTTTGATCTCGACACCGGCGTCGCTGCACTCATCGAGTAGCATCTTCAGAATATCTTTTGCTGAATTATCGCAGAACAGCTCGCCATGAGAGCGTTCATGATAAGGGATGCTATGTTTATCGACCAGGCCGATGAAGTCCCATTGGGTGTAGCGCGCAAGGGCAGATTTTACAAAGTGAGGGTTGCTGCAAAGATAGTTGCTGGGCTCTACATAGTAGTTGGTAAAGTTGCAGCGGCCGCCGCCAGACATCAATATTTTCTTGCCGACTTTATTGCTGCTGTCGAGAACCAAAACGCGCTTGCCAAGTTGACCGGCTGTTAGTGCGCACATTAAACCTGAGGCACCCCCGCCAATAATAATGGAGTCAAAGTGAGGGTGTTTGCTCATTGTTTATATATTCGGGTTTTGTTCTTCGAGAAGATAGTTTTTAAAGTGATGTTCGCCATCTTGATCGACTTTCAGATACCAAACATGCTTGTCCCAGTCACCTAATACGATTCGTACAGCTGGTAAGCCGTTTGCTTCGACTTCGTGAATCATTGGGCGATGAGTATGCCCGTGTATCATGTGTTGAACCTTATGTGCTTCAAGTTCACGAATCACCTCTTCAGGCGTTACGTCCATGATCTCTGTGCTTTTATCCTGGTTATTCGCTTGGCTCATTGCTCGAAGTTGCTGAGCTGTGATTTTTCGCTCTTCAATCGGGCGCTTTAAGAAGGGAGCCAAGAAAGCGGGGTTACGAATGGTTGCTCTGAATTTCATGTAGCCGGTATCAGCAGTACAGAGGCTATCGCCATGCATAAGCAGTGTTGGTTCGCCTGCTACGTCGATAACACATGGATCATCAAGTAGGGTGGCGCCAGTTTCTTGTGCGAAAACATCGCCTACTAAAAAGTCACGATTACCGTGCATAAAGAAAAGTTGGCAACCTTGCTCACTGAGGGCTTTGAGGCGCTGTTTTACTTCAAGCTGAAGTTCGGTGTTTTCATCGTCACCAATCCAACTTTCGAAGAAATCACCAAGAATATAGAGCTTGTCAGCATCGTTTTGAATAGAGTCGAGGAATAAAAAGAAAGCCCTGATAATATCAGGGCGTGACTCTTCCAGATGCAGATCTGAAATAAAATAAGTGCTCATGACGAGGTCTTATTCACCATCTTCAGCTGCTTCACCTTCAAGAACGCTAGCTTCTTCAATGATCACGTCTTCAACTGGCACGTCTTGGTGGCCAGCTTTAGTCGTGGTCTTAACGCCTTTGATCTTATCGACAACGTCTTGACCTTCAACGACTTCACCAAATACTGCATAACCCCAGCCTTCCATTGTTTCAGCCGTATAGTCTAGGAACGTGTTGTCTTTAACATTGA
>NZ_LWGA01000840.1:0-2738 GCF_001635235.1 Oleiphilus sp. HI0117
ATAATTCAATGCGGTGTTGGCATTTAAAATAAATGTGTTAATATACGCCGCGTCTTGAGGAGAGATGGCCGAGAGGCTGAAGGCGCGCCCCTGCTAAGGGCGTATGGGGTAACACTCATCGAGGGTTCGAATCCCTCTCTCTCCGCCATTTAAATTAGGATGGCAGTTTTAAAGTTTAGCGGCTGTAGCTCAGCTGGATAGAGTACCTGGCTACGAACCAGGCGGTCGGAGGTTCGAATCCTCCCAGCCGCGCCACTTTAAAACATTCTTGATCAGCATCTAATGCGGCTGTAGCTCAGCTGGATAGAGTAACTGGCTTCGAACCAGTTGGTCGCAGGTTCGAATCCTGCCAGCCGTGCCATATTATTTCTCCTTTAAACCTATCTTATTTAACGCTTCTGTTAATTTAATATCCCTACTATACAGTTAAAAATTGTATTAAATCGTATTGCCTACAAACGCTAGAAAAGGTACATTACGCTCGCCTAGTAACATGTGTTACATTTGGGTGGTTTTTAGGATAATTTCCTTGTTATCAACAACAAATTGATTAGGTAGTCAGAATATGACTGATTTAATGTCTGAAGCAATAAACTTGATGTTGGTGGGTATGGGATTCGTTTTTGTATTTTTGACGATCTTAGTTTTTGCTACATCGTTCATGTCAAAAATGATTTTGAAATATGCGCCAGCACCTGAGCCTAAAGCTCCAGCTGCATCGCCAGTAACTCAAGCATCTAATGATGCGCAACTGTTAGCAGTACTCTCTGCTGCAGTAGACAAATATCGCTCAGACCACAAGAAGTGAGCGTGAATAAAATTTGAACCTTTAACAGAAGGCTTGATAGAAAATGACGGATTCGAACAAAAAACTCGGAATCACTGATGTCGTACTTCGTGATGCACATCAATCTTTATTAGCAACGCGTATGCGAATTGACGATATGCTGCCAATTGCTGAAAAGCTAGATCAGGTAGGCTATTGGTCACTTGAATCTTGGGGTGGCGCTACATTTGACTCCTGTATTCGATTTATTGGTGAAGATCCATGGGATCGTATCAGAGAATTGAAGAAAGTCATGCCTAATACTCCGCAGCAAATGTTGTTGCGAGGTCAAAATCTGTTAGGTTATAGACATTATGCTGATGACGTTGTTGATAAGTTCGTAGAGCGTGCTGTAAAAAATGGTGTTGAGGTATTCCGTGTTTTTGACGCGATGAACGACCCTCGCAACCTGGATCGTGCGCTTAAAGCTGTTAAAGCAAACGGCGGTCATGCTCAGGCAACGCTTTCCTATACAACAAGTCCTGTACATACTTTGGAAAGCTGGGTTAGCTTAGCGAAGCAGATTGAAGACTTGGGTGCAGATTCTATCGCTATTAAAGATATGGCCGGTACATTAACGCCTTATGCTGCTTCTGAGTTGGTTGGGCGTTTGAAAGCTCAGACTGATCTAGAAGTTCAATTACATGCACACGCGACTTCTGGCTTGTCAGATATGACAATTCTTAAAGCGGTTGAAGCAGGTATTGACCGTGTTGACACGGCTATTTCTTCAATGGCAATGACATACGGCCATACTGCGACTGAAAGTGTGGTTGCGGCATTGGCAGGTACTGGTCGTGATACTGGCTTGGACATGAAGCTTCTTGAAGAGATTGCTGCTTACTTCCGTAAGGTTCGTAAGAAGTACGCTAAGTTCGAAGGTTCATTGCGTGGTACTGATTCGCGAATTCTGATTGCCCAGGTTCCTGGTGGCATGTTGACCAACATGGAAAACCAGTTGAAAGAGCAGGGTGCTGCAGACAAATTTGATGCAGTGCTAGAAGAAATTCCACGTGTTCGTGAAGATCTTGGTCATATTCCTCTTGTAACACCTACTTCTCAGATTGTTGGAACCCAAGCGGTTCTGAACGTATTGACTGGCGAGCGCTATAAATCAATCTCTAAAGAGACTGCGGGTATTCTTAAAGGTGAATACGGTGCGGCTCCAGCTCCTTATAATAAAGAGCTACAGGATCGCGTTTTAGATGGTGGTGAAGCAATTACTTGCCGACCAGGAGACTTGCTTGAGCCAGAAATGGACAAGTTGACTGAGGAAGTTAAGAAACTTGCTGGCGAAAAAGGTATCAAGCTTGCTGATGAGACGGTCGATGATGTTCTGACTTATGCTCTGTTCCCTCAGATTGGTCTTAAGTTCCTAGAGAATCGTGACAATGCAGATGCATTTGAGCCGGTTCCAAGTGAAGATGACGTAAAAGCGGCAGCTAAGGGTGGTAAGGAAGTTTATACCATTAACGTTAGCGGTCAGTCTTACGTTGTTGAAGTTGAGGAAGGCGGTGATATCACAGGTATGGTTCCAGTTACTGGTGGTGCTCCTTTACAGGCTTCTGGTGGTGCGCCAGCAGCGGCTGCTCCTGCGGGTGGTGGTGATCCGGTTCCAGCTCCGTTAGCAGGTAACATCTTTAAGGTTGTTGCAACGCCTGGTCAAGTTGTTCAAGAGGGTGACTTGCTGTTGATTCTTGAAGCAATGAAGATGGAAACAGAAGTACGTGCACCACGAGCGGGTACTGTTGGAACGATTAGTGTCTCTGTTGGCGACTCAGTTGCCGTTGGCGATACTTTGATGACCTTATAAGGGTAGTCTGACAATGGAAAATATACTTAATTTATGGACCGGTAGTGGTCTTTATAATATCTCTATCGGCCAGTTCTCGATGATCGTTATTTGTCTCGG
>NZ_LWGA01000841.1:0-4501 GCF_001635235.1 Oleiphilus sp. HI0117
CATTGCAGCATTCCCTTTTGAATTAGTTGTGCACAGTAAATTTTCTTGATTGCTTAAGTTCATGGTATCCCTCCTCATGGTGCCGCGCACAGCTCGTTATCCAATGAGCATTGGAAGCGATTTAATTTCTTCGGTGCATTGTGAACATCGATTGAGTAATGCACTGGCTGACTGTTTCCGTATTCGTCCATAAGCACAATCTCAACGTCATGCACACAATCGGCTTCATCCGGCATCCAGTTAATTTCGTAGGCACCCTCATAAGGCTGATTCGGCGTAATGGTCATACCTTGTGGTGCGTTAACCAAGCTTGCTACGACATTGCCACCTAAGCTGGATTCGCCGAAGAAGCGATATTGATAGGCTTGACCTACGAATGCCGTGGTCAATGGTTTGTTGATTAGGCTGAGCTCGGCGTCTAGAGACTCAGAGCTTTCGACTACATCTACATACCAGAACTCGTTATTTGCAGACGCATAACGACCTTCACTGTCTCTCACCATTGCGTTGAGCCAGTATCTACCAGCGTGGCCCGGAACCCAGGTTATCACGCCAGTAGAAGTATCAATAGTAGGTTCAGACGAACTTGAACTGAGTATGTATTCTAGTGGATAGTTTCCTTCTCTATCTGTAGCCACCACCTGGTGAACAAAGGGAACACCAACCTTGGCGATTAAAGGATGGTATGACGGTACGAATTCTGGAGCTCGATTGTAGAACTCATCCAAACTTAAATAGTATTTTTCAATATCACTTCCACCTTTTGAGTCAGATACTTCGACCCAGACAATGAAACGCGTGTAAGCAGGTGGCTCTTCAACCAAATCTCTTTCTAGTGCAGTCCAGGTGATTAACCCTGTATCACTTACACTCATCCCTTCAGGAGCTAATAGGAGTTTATAAGATAAGTTGTCTCCGTCTGGATCGATAGCTTCTACTTGATAAGAATAAGGAATAGACACCTCAGCATCAGGTACACCTCTTGAAGTAATTTCCGGAGCGCTATTATCGTCCACTACCGTAATTGTATACGCACTAGAAACACTACTATTTAGACGATCATCAACTCTAAACCTTATCTGATTCTCACCCAAATCATTGGAAGTCGGCGTCCAAGAAATATAAAACTTGTTGGTTTGATGATATACACCATCTAACTTAAGTGCTCGCATTGCCGAAGGCCCCTGTTCAAAGACTATTTGAAGATCATCAAAGTTTTCGTATCGCCCTAGGGGAACATCGTTTTCTATATCGATAACTACCACATACTCTTGACCAACAGAAGCAGTATTGGGGAATTCCGATGTGATTATTTCAGGAGGTTGATTTGGCTGGACATTGACCGTAAATGTTTGATTATCTACCTTACCACCTCGTGAGTCACTAAGTGCGATGTCAAATTCAAACTCGCCATCATTCTGTGGAATCCAGTTCAAATAATGTAAGCAGCCCGTACAATCTAGCTTTGCAAGATAAGGCCAACCATCATCCTCACGCGTGATAGCAGCGCCATCCGGTCCAGATACGAGCTCAGCATAGACGGCATCAAGTTTCCATGGGCTCCAAATAAACTGATCAGCCACTTCAAGACGGTGTGTATACCCACGTACTCTAAAGTCTAGATAGTCTGCGTTGTATACATACGGAACACCAACGATTGCATTAGCGTTGGGAGTAGATACCACAAACTCTGGTGGTAAGTTATAAGGCCTGTCATTTCTTAGTGCAAATTTCTGTAGTGTCTTATTACCACTTTCATCGCTTATTTCAACGACAATATCTGTATGCCCACCAAAGCTGCCGGCAGTTGTCCAGGTAACTCTTGGATAGCTAAGCAAACCATTGGCATCAATAGACATGTTATAAGCGGGATCTACTAACTGGAAAGTTAATTCCTCCCCTTCAGGATCAAATGCCTCTACCTGATAAGAATATGATGCTTCTGAGGTCGTTAGCAAAGAAGGCATTGATGTTATCACAGGAGCCTGATTTTCTATCGCTTCCGTCCATGTAACATCCAGTGTGGATATCAGCTCCATTACTGTTGCTGTGATGGTATCGACTCCAGAGTTCAGCCCAGAGTAACAGAAGGTCGACTCACCCACTGAGTCAGTCATGACATAGTCAAAATCCTCATTTTCCCCAGTTGTAGCAAATGCAACTCTTACTCCTGCAGCTGGTTTACCTTCACTATCAACTGTTGTCGCCATCACGCATAGGGACTCACCAATTGAGGCAGAACCATCACTTGAGCTAAGGTCAAGTGATGCGACATCACCTGGTAAACTAAACGCCATGCCTCCAGAGTATGCATATGATTCATATCGAGCATAACCGTAGTTATACATTCCCATCGGCTCACTTGCCTCCAAAAAATGAGACCCCGTTTCAATCTCTATTTGAGCAAATGAATATTCAGTACCAGGTACCTCAGTAAATAGGCTTGTATCTACACTATTTCCATTGAGTTGGACAGAGCCGACCGCTGAAGTTGCTATGACAACATTAATAAAGTTTCTATCGATCGTATAAGCAGGTGTATTAACCAAATAGCTTTTGAGGTATTGCTCAACGGGGGTGACCACCACCATCGCTGGATCCGCTTCCACTAGCGCGGGTGTGCCTCCATAACCTCCATCAAGGTTTTGCCCCGCCATATACTGCATGACCATCACGGGATGAGAGGTCTTAATATGCTGTGCATCATTGGAGAAAAACTCAAAGTACTGCTTTTTACCCAGTTTAGCTTTGTATACGCCATCAATGTATACCAACGTTTCGTCAAAAGGCGCTATAACTCGGAAGTAATCTCCACTATCGCCAAAACGGTTCTCGCTTCTCCCCCAAAAAGGGGTAGTGATATATTCTGTCGACAAACTCTCGATCGGCGGTAACTGCTCAACCAAATGATCACATGCAGATACACCTTGCGGTATAAATGCGCAAGGGTGCTGCCCTAGAACTGATATTGGTTTGTTCGATTTAATTATCGAACCTGTTAGATCTGCAAGATTAGATGCGCGAGCTTCTAAATTGTATACATCTCCCTTGTTAAGCGTGATATTAAACAAGCTTCCAACCTTAACTCGCTCATACTCGGCCGGGAAAATATCCATAGAAGCATCTATCTCGATAGAAGTATCATCTTCCGTCGCTACGATCCCTATTACAGGGTTCGTTCTCTGCATATTCGTGTAATTCTTCAATGCAACGTAATGACCAATGATATACTCATTCCCTAGAGCACTAACGGGTAGCGCCAGATGCCCGTCAGTTGAATATTGTTAACGTGAATAGAGCGCCTATTGCACAGGCTCAGAACCTAAGCTCTGATGAAGATACAAACTTACCAATTATTCTTTCTGGGCAGGATGATGACGGTGATGGAATCACTTTCAATCTGATCGGCTCGCCCTCAAACGGGACATTGGAAGGTATAGAACCGAGCTTCACTTATACTCCAAACGAAAATTTC
Organism: Oleiphilus sp. HI0117; assembly: GCF_001635235.1. Taxonomy (NCBI): domain Bacteria; kingdom Pseudomonadati; phylum Pseudomonadota; class Gammaproteobacteria; order Oceanospirillales; family Oleiphilaceae; genus Oleiphilus; species Oleiphilus sp. HI0117. The sequence goes on from NZ_LWGA01000841.1 coordinate 3,476, forward strand.
TATGGTAGTGATACCTTGACCTTTAATGTCAACGATGGCCAAGAAGACTCGAACATCGCAACAATTACAATTAATGTGCTTGCCGTTAATGACGCGCCAGTAGCACAAAGCCAAACGCTCGAAACGATAGAAGATATGGTGCTTGCTATTACGCTAACTGGCTCAGACATAGACGGTGATACGCTAAGTTATCAAATTAACAATGCTCCAACTAATGGCACCTTATCGGGTGATTTGCCAAATATCACTTATACACCAAACCTGGATGTTGTCGGTGAAGATAGTTTTACCTATAGCGTAAGTGATAGCAGTCTTTCTTCAACGTCGGAAACGGTTTCGATTACGGTGACTAAGGCAAACCAAGCGCCCGTTATCACATCGGCGCCGATTAATTTTGTGTTGTCTGGAGATACCTGGACTTATGAACTTACTGCGACGGATGAAGATGGTGATCCGATTACGTTGTCAGCACCGTCACTTCCTGAGAATGCAACTTTTGATGCGCAGACTGGGTTAGCAAGTTGGTCAACTGAAGGGCTTACGCAGGGTGAGCATCAGTTTGTGTTTGCTGTGCAAGATAGTCATGGTGCTTCGGTGGAGCAGAGCGTGCGTGTTGATGTTATTCCTAACGAACGTACCACCACTCACGAAGGGACTGAGTTTAGATTTCCAGTCAGTATTAACTACTTTGAACCCGAAGATACGACTTATCATATCCATGTCGTTTCTAGGTTTGAGGGCACTGATGCAGTGATTAGTATTCCGGCCCTTGGTTTGAGCGAGCAGCTTACTTTGTCGGCAAATCAAATATCGTCAATCAGCATTTCGGGGACAGAGTTGTTTGAAGCGGGCCTGTTGGAAAAACAGTCGGTTCTTACAGATGGTGCAGTGCACGTCTCATCAAACAATAATATATCTGTTTATGTTATGAATCATAAACAATATTCAACTGACGGGCATCTGGCGCTACCCGTTAGTGCTCTAGGGAATGAGTATATCATTGGTCATTACGTTGCATTGAAGAAT